>DATCJQ010000045.1:0-1833 GCA_036562745.1 Flavihumibacter sp. | reverse complement strand
CCATTATGCTATCCAGATTATAACCGGTTTTGGTGAATTTCGCCAGGATTGACAAGCTGGTATCCTTCAGATTGGAAAGGTCGAGAGTGAAAAAAGGTTTCTCGTCCATGATATTCGGACGTTCAAGATCTGCATAAAAATTATAAATCTGCCCGTTGGTCAGCACACCAAATCTTGCCTTCGACACATGGTAATACCGATGAAGTTGCGAATTATGTGCATCCACTGACTCTTTCCAGTGTTTGCATTCGATGATCATGATGGGATTGTCGTCTTTTTTTATGACATAGTCCACTTTCTCCCATTTCTTGGTGCCGATATCACAGATATGTTCGGGTATAACTTCTGTGGGATTGAAAATATCATAACCGAGAATCTGAATAAAGGGCAATACAAAGGCATTCTTGGTTGCTTCCTCCGTATTGATTTGGGGCTTTAATGCATCCACACGTTGGTGCAGTTGCTCCAGTTTGAGTTTGAGGTCGTTTTCCATCATGTTGAAAAGGATGTAGACCAAATATATTTTCTCAACCGGAGCCTTTTTTACGGGAAGCCGTAAACCAGTAAAGTGGAATGATTAAAGGATGCCCTTATCCTTGCAAAAGGCGATGAGCTGTTCGTTGCTGGAGCAGCTTAACTCGTCCTTGAGGAAACTGAGACGTTTCTCCACGCTGCTGAGTCCCGATGGTTTGATATTGTCGCGGCGCAAATAGAAGGGGATGTCCTTCTGCTTGATCCCATCGGCCAGCAAACGCAGAATGGCGATATCAAATGCATTGAACTCGTAACTGTTATTTTCAACAAACTGCCGTAGGTGACGCGGATAGTAGCGCTGATTTTTTGCCATACTGTCGATGGCAATCCGGAGCTCTTTCGCATCGTTGCGCGCCTTCCGTACAAATGCATCGATTTCGTATTTCTCGTAGAGCTGTTCAATTACAGCCGGACGATTCTCCGCCGAAAACACCAGCACCTTCAGCTCGGGCTGCACGGAACGCGCCTTTTCCACCAGCTGTGTACCTTCCGTCAGCTGCTGCACATTGTGATCCTTTTCGAAATACAGATCTGTTATCAGCAAATCAAAGGGATTGCCTGCCTGCTTCGCGCGACTGATTTTAGCCAGCGCATCGTCGCAGTAGTACACATACTCGGGTTGTTCCACACCAATTTCCTCCAGCACCCGCTGAACAGACAAATTGGTTGTTTCGTGATCCTCGGCTATCAGAACTTTGTTGATCATGCGTTTATCGAATTGGGATTTGTACCAGGATTTTAAGTCCCCGGCCGGATGAAGACTCAAAATTAATGGTGCCGTTCAATCGGCCTATACGGTTTTCCGTACTGCGGATTCCATTGCCTTTTTTCGGGTTGTCACCAACTCCGACGCCGTCATCCGTATACTGAACCCTGAGTTCATTCCCCCTTAATTCAAATTTCACCGTGGCGGTCTGGGCCTGGCTGTGCTTCTTCATGTTGACCAGAAACTCCTGCAGCACATGCTCCAGTTCCGATTTGATCCGCTTATCGACCCGCTTCCAGAGCTCGGCATCATTGCCCACAATGTAGATCCGGGTGCTATCCTTCGAAAAAGACTGCAGCAGTTTGGACACCTTCCGTTGAAAATCGTCGGTGGGCGCCACGGGTGGCGGTTCATAGGAGATATCTCTCGACTTTTCATAGAGATCCTCCAATTTATCAAGCAGATCCGATTTATCGAGGTGGTCGCGATATTCCAGGTCCGACATCACACGGTATAATCCGTTTGCCACCACATCGTGTACTTTTTGCGATGTGTTCAGTTGCTGCTCGCGGATCTCCTGTTCATATTTCCAC
>DATCJQ010000039.1:0-4665 GCA_036562745.1 Flavihumibacter sp. | reverse complement strand
ACTTTGAATTGCGGGTGGCAATAAATGCCCGTGAAGGTATCGGTGTCTTTTTCTTTCAGGAAGATGACAAAATCACCGGGATTGAATTTCGAATTGAAACTCTGCAGCACGACGCCTTTATACTCACCGGGAGCAGTTTTTGCGAGTCCCACTGTATAGAAACTGCCATAGTGGTAAATGCCTTCTGGTTCATCGGGCGATTTATTAGCGAGTACCGATTGCAGGGAATCGAGATTCCAGTTAGTTCGGGGGTATATCTGATCGTGATGGGCGAGATGGAGTGCCTGGTGATTATCTTTAATAAGTTCCAGCAAATAACAGAGATGGCTGAAGCGTTCGAAGGAAGTGGAAGTATCGGTGCGGTTTAAAAGCGAGCCCAGCCTGGATTGATACGCAATCCTTTTATCTCCTTTAATCTGCTTTTTGAAGGAGGCGGTTCGCATATATAAATTTACTCTTTTAATAATTCCGGATTCACCAGCCTGATCATGGCACTACTCTGCTCATTAGCGAAGAGCCTTGCTTCATAGCGTTTGTTGCCCACCACAGCCACCATATAGGAGGTGTTGGGCGGAATGCTTCCCAGATTTTCAGCCACCATCACCAGTTCATTGTCGGCCTGGAGTTGTGAGGCATCGATTGTAACGATATAAGCTTTTTCTGTCAGCCGGATATTCTTCTCTAATAATTGTCCGTTCAGGAACAGTGCGATGGAGTCGCCATCCACCTGGGCATTATCATAGAAGCGCAGCTCAATGGTTTTGGCCGTAATCGGAATTACGGTCTGAAGCACATTCTTGCGGGAGGTGAATTTCTGAGTTACGATATCAACAGAGGGAGGGTTGACTGCCGGGGCACGATTAATGGCAATAGCTTCCGGCGATTTGCTTTCCAATTCGCCTGGTTCAGGCTTGGGTGCTGGAACAGAGGCAACCGGCTCTGACGGGCTAACCGTTGGCGCGGCCGGTGCAATAGCTGCAGGCGCTTTCTCTTCCGGTATTTTGACCTGTGCCGTTAAGCGGGCCACACTGTCGATCAGTTGGGGATCATTGCCTCCTACGAAATAGTTCTCGATGATAAAATCCCACTCATCGTTGAAAATGGGCTTTTTCATTTTTTCGAGATGAACGGTTCCGTTTTTGATCGTTTTGTTATCGCGGGCAGAGCTGGTTCCGTCGAGGAACATCTCGTCCATATTGGGACAGTTGAAATCGGCCACGGTCATCTGCGCGCCCGGGTCTGCCATGATGGTGCGTAATCCACCGCGACCATAATCGTCGAGCAGCAGTTCGTCCCACCAGATCACGGAATTGGTATTGGGATCAAAATGCCCGCGAATGCTATAACGTTTGTAGTTGTTCTTACGGGCATAATAATAGGCGACACCCAGGAGTTCGTCGCCCGATTTTACAATTTTTACTTCGGCTTGTTGCCCCTTGATTTTACCCCTCCAAACGCCGGTGATGGTTTGCGCTTCTGAAATCTTTGCGAATGCCAGCAGGGCGATCAGCCATACCAGTGTCCGGAGGGATAAAATGGGTTGTTGCGATTTTTCAATGGATGCTTGCATACTATTCAACATAATTAGCAAGATCCAATTTAATTAAAAGCCTTTCTTTTCTTGAATGGTTTTCAACATTTCTTTAACGGCTGTTTCGATCTGGGGATCTCGTCCGTTGAGGAAATCCTCGTAGGAGAGCGGCACGCGGATATCCGGTTCCAGCTGCAGGTTTTCGGTCGGACGCCCCTCCTTACCTATGGTGGCGATCATCGGAATACCGAATACGATGGTCGGGTCAATCTGCTGCTCCCACCAAACGGCGGTACCGGTTCCCGGAACAGGCATACCGATCAGTTTACCCACGCCCTGTTGTTTATATACATAGGGGAAGATAAAGGCATCGGAATAGTTGCCCTCGCTCATTACCACGCAGCTGGGTTTCGACCAGCGGCCCATGGGTTCACCATCCTTCAGGCGATTGCCCTGGGGTGCGAAATCGAGATAACGTTTGGCACTCAGGAAGTTGAGCAGGTCGTCATGCAGCCATCCGCCGCCGTTGAAACGGGTATCCACAATCAGTGCTTCCTTATCGAAGTTCTTACCGAGGGCGGCGTCGAAGGTTGAGCGGAATGCACCATCGTTCATACCCTGAACATGTACATAGCCCACTTTACCATCGCTGAGCTTGGCCACCATCTGGTCCATTTTCTTCACCCAGCGTTTGTACATCAGGTTGGCTTCCTCGCCAAAGCTGATGGGCTTGGTGCTTTCCTCCCATCTCGTTTTGGTAACGGGATCATAGAGACTCAGCAATGTGTTCTTGCCTGATTTCCGGTTCAGGAGCGCCGTCCAGTCGTTATCCTGCGTGATGGCCACGCCATCGATTTTCTCGATCACCACTCCGGGTTTCACCTTGCTTTCGGAACGATCGAGCGGACCGCCCTCAATTACCTCGGTAACCACCAGTCCGTCGCCTCCTTTTGTTTCATCATAGAGCAGTCCCAGTGCAGCCGTGGCATCAGGATTCTGCATCTGCGGAGTATAACGTCCACCTGTATGCGAAGCATTCAGTTCGCCCAGTAATTCGCTCAGCAATTCCTGGAAATCGTAGTTATTGGTGATATGGGGCAGGAAGCGGGCATAATCTTTTTTCAGGCCATCCCAGTCAATTCCATGCAGGGTGGGGTCATAGAATTTCTTCTTAACCTGACGCCATGCGTGTTCGAAGATGTATTCGCGTTCAGCTGCAGCGTTCAGCACCATTTCTCCATTGATTCCAATCGGACTGATTTTGCCGGTGGCTTCATCGATTTTAACCAGCGATCCGCGGTTGGTTACAAAGAGGCTTTTGCCATCCTTGCTGATCTGGATGCTGCTTGGTGTACCGCCCAGCTTGGCCAGGATTTTGGTTTCGCGCGTACGCGGATCAGTTACCCATAAATCAAACCCTTTTTCAAAGGCGGCCATGTAATAAATTTTGGAGCCTTCTTTATTGCTGATATAATCGGCAATAGAACTTGAATTGATGGTAAGCCGCGCAACTCGGTTTTCCAGGTTATCGAGCAGGGGCTTGAACTCGGGTTTGGGCGGAACAGGAGCTGCAGTGCTGTTGGTTTTCTTACCCTTCGTATCAGCGGATTTATCCGCAGCAGGAGCCGGAGCCTTATCTTTTTCAGATTTTTCGGCTTCCTCTTTTTCCTTCAGCAGATTGTAATCTTCCTTGCTGAGTTTGAAACGATCATAGAGCGCCTGATCCAGGAAACCTGCATAGATATCCACTTCACGACTGCCCTGATTGGCCAGCGATTTACGGCCCTCGCGGGAGCTCACCCAAAACAGGACTTTACCGTCCATTCCCCATTTCACATTGCCCTGGCCAAAACCACTTTTCAGCGGATGCTGAATTTCGCCACTGCCATCGGCCTTGATCAGTGCCATATTACCAGTGTAGAAATTGCCTTCGGAATCATCGCTGATAATCCATTTGCCATCGGGACTCCAGTTAAAGTCCCAGTCGCCATCGGCATAACTGTAGTTTCGTCCCGCTGGCAGCAGGGTACGCGTTTTTTTCGTGGCGATATTGTACACTTTCAGCATGTTTCGTTCGGCCACATACGCGATTTCTTTCCCGTCGGGTGAAAACTTGGGCTGATATTCCTCCTCTTCCGTAGCGATCAGCGGCGTTTCATTAATAACAGTTGCAGCATAGAAATAGGGCTCTTCCTTGCGGGCGATGGTAGCCTGGTAAATATCCCAGTTGTTATTGCGTTCGGCAGCATACACCAGGGATTTGCCATCGGGACTCCACTGCACCATACGCTCCTGTTGCGGAGTATTGGTGATGCGTTTGGTCTGGTTGCCTTCCACACTGGTTACAAACACTTCACCGCGACTGATGAATGCGATTTCCTTTCCATTGGGTGAAAGTGCAAACTGGGTAACATTGCTATTGATGGAGAGGTTTTTGGTAACATTCGCTCGACCATCGTTAAAAATTTGAATCGCCACTTTCTTTGGCTCAGCATCTTCGCGCAGCGTATAGATCTCACCGTTATAGCTGAAGCAAAGCTGGTTGTCCTTGCTGGCAGTCAGGTGACGCACCGGATGGCGGTCGAATTTGGTAAGCTGCAATTCGGCCATGCGGTTTTTCACGGGCGTTTTATAGATGTTCTGGTTGCCGTTTTTCTCGCTCAGATAGTAAACAAACTGATCATCGCTGCTGAAAACCGGCTCACGGTCTTCACCCTCAAAACCCGAGAGCTGGCGGAAGGTGTTGGATTTGATGTCCATCAGCCAGATATCGCGGGTAACGGAGGAAGTATGGTGTTTGCGCCAGGGATCCTCGTATCCCTTGCGATCCTGGAATACGATCTGGGTGCCATCGCTGTTATAACGGGCCAGATCCATACCGGCCGAGCTGATCAGGATGGATCTTCCGCCTTTAACAGAAACGGTATAAAGGTTCTGGAACAGGCGGGGGCTATAGAAGCGGATATTGTTTTCGGGGATATTCCGCGCGCTTCCGAACAGCACCTGCTGGTTATCGGCGCTGAAATCAAAGGGAAAATCGGGAGAACTGTGGTAGGTGAGTCGGACCGGTGTTCCTCCGGTGGCCGGCATCACAAACACGTCGAAATTACCATATCGGTCAGATGCAAAAGCGA
>DATCJQ010000030.1:0-6694 GCA_036562745.1 Flavihumibacter sp. | reverse complement strand
CCCCTAAATTTGTTGTCTTTAAAATCGAAAGTGGCAAATAGATTCAAAAGGTTGGCTGGGACAATAGGGGCAATTCTCCTGTTTCAGATAGGCTGGGCGCAATGTGTATTGCGGTTTAGTGGCGAGGTGACAGACTCCGATACCCGGGAACGTCTGGCCGGTGCCACCATTCGCATCAAAGACACCAGACAGGAGGTTCAGTCCGATGCGGATGGCCGGTTTCTTTTCGAGGGCCTTTGTCCGGGTAGCTATAATATCCTGATTACCCATGTCGGGTGTCAGCCTCTTGAAGCCCATATCCATTTAAAGGAAGATCTGGTTAAATCTTTTGTCCTGCCCCACGCCCATGGCGAGTTGGATGAGGTGGTGGTGGTAGGTGCCAATCATAAACACGGTGCTGCCATCGCGGAGGAATTGAAGGGACGGCAACTCGCCGCTACCCGCGGAACCAGTTTGGGCGAATCGCTCAAGGGAATGAGCGGGGTGAATCTCCTGCAAACAGGCGCCAATATATTCAAACCCGTGATCCACGGACTGCATAGCAACAGGGTATTGATCCTCAACAATGGCATCCGACAGGAATCGCAACAATGGGGCAGCGAACATGCGCCCGAAGTGGATCCTTATATCGCGAACCGCCTGACCGTTATCAAGGGCGCCAGCAGTATCCGCTACGGCAGCGATGCTATCGGCGGGGTGGTATTGGTGGAACCGCGTCTTCTGCCCGTGACCCCGGGTTTGTACGGTGAAATCAACACCGCATTTTTCTCCAATAACCGACAGGGAGTTATTTCCGGAATCATAGAAAATAATTCCGCCAAACATCCGGCATTCAGCTGGCGTTTGCAGGGAACGCTGAAAAAAGGCGGCAATTCCCGCACCCGCGATTACTGGCTGATGAATTCCGGAATGGAAGAATATAATTTTTCTGCCGCAGCGGGATGGCAGCAGGGCCATCGGGGCCTGGAATTGTTCTACAGCAATTTCAATACGAAACTGGGCATTTTCCGTGGAGCCCATATCGGTAATGTAACCGATCTGGAGCAGGCCATCGAAAGAGGCGAGCCAACGGAACAGGTCAGGAATGCCGGATTTACATACCAGATAGATCGTCCCTATCAGCAGGTCCATCACCATCTTTTTAAGATGAAGGCTTTTCACAATACCGGTAAGGCCGGCCGGCTTAACTGGATTCTGTCGGGCCAATACAATAACCGGATGGAATACGATGTGAAACGCTTCGCTTCCAGTTCGGATGCTCCGCAACTGGATTTGAGCATCAGTACTGTATCCACGGATTTGGTTTGGGATCATAATAACTGGAAGGGCTTCCGGGGAACGGTGGGAGTGACGGGCGCCTATCAGTTCAATGATAGTTACAAGCAACGGGCTTTTATTCCCAATTATCGTGCGCTTAACGGAGCAGCCTTTCTGATTGAAAAATGGAGCAGTGGGAACCTGATGGTGGAAGGCGGCCTGCGGTACGACTGGCGCTCTTTATATAATATCGAAGACAATAATAACCGCCAGTATCCCGATCGCGATTTCAGCAGTCTTTCTGCTTCCGCGGGACTGAATTATCGCTTTACCAATGAGCTGAGCACCACGCTGAATTTTTCAACAGCCTGGCGGGCACCGCAGATTAATGAATTGTATAGCGATGGCCTCCATCATAGTTCAGCACGCATCGAAACGGGCAATGCCAACCTGAAGCCGGAGCGCGCCAACAGCTGGATTTTCCAGGCCGAATATCATCCCTTCCGCTGGACCTTTGACCTCAGTGTGTATTACAAGGAGATCGCTGATTTTATTTATCTGGCTCCGGATTATCCGCCGGTGCTTACCATTCGGGGGGCATTCCCGGCCTTTAGTTACCGGCAGACCGATGCACGCTTAACGGGGCTGGATGCAACGGTGGGTTATGTGCTGACGGCGCACTGGAAAACGGAACTCCGGGCATCTTTACTGCGGGCCCGGGATAAGAAGGCTGATGACTGGCTGATCCAGATGCCCGCCGATCGTTTTGATGCCGGTTTGCAATATGATTTCGGAAGCTTCCGTCACTGGCAGGACAGCTATATCAAGTTGAGCGGGCAGCAGGTATTGCGCCAGACCCGGGTGCCGGCAGAGGGTAATATTGAAAAGCCCCAGCCCGATGGTACCGTGTTGCTTGTGTCGGATTACGCGCCCCCGCCACCTGCCTATTTCCTGGCAAACCTCGAAGCCGGCACCAAGCTGATCTGGGGTAAACAGCCAATAAACCTAACCCTAACAGTTACCAACCTTTTTAATACTGCTTACCGCGATTACATGAATGCCTTCCGCTATTTCGCCTGGGATATTGGCAGGAATATTGGACTGAGACTCATGATACCTCTCGGAGGAAAGGAACGATAATTTAACTCAACTACTCTTTAACCACTTTAAATCAAACGTATGAAACACAAATGGTCAAAACAACTCAGCGTATTGGGATCTCTTGTACTTGGTGTACTGATGCTGACTATGACAGGTTGTTCAAAGGAAAAAGATAGGATCTCCAATGAGGAGGAGCTGATCACTACTGTTTCATTGAAGTTTACCAAGGTGGGCGATCCGCTCACATCGTTTACCTATACTTTCCGTGATACGGATGGTGAAGGTGGCAACCCGCCCAGTCAGTTTGACGAAATCGTATTGGCCGCCAATACCTCCTATACCTGTACTATTACTTTATTAAATGAAAGTGTGAATCCTGCTGAAGATATTACCGAAGAAATAGAGGCTGAAGCTGAAGACCACCAATTTTACTTTATTCCGCAGGGTGAGGTAGAAGTCGATATCACTGTAACTGATACAGACAGTCAAAACCTGCCGGTTGGTATTGTGAGTGCCTGGGAAACAGGGGTTGCGTCCACCGGAATCGTTCGTGTGGTGCTTAAGCACAAGCCGGGCAGCAAAGCAGCCAATGATCCTGTTACCAAGGGGGATACCGATATCGATCTGGGCTTTGTAGCCAAAGTTCAGTAATTGTTAACGGCTGAAGTATTTCAGTGGGAGTCCTGACGGTCTCTCACTGCCTTTTGCTAGGATTCTGTCAAAACTGGTGTGGCAAGGGGCTTGCGTTCACCGATCTGTTGCCTCCACATCGCATAATATAGCCCTTTTTCTTCCAGTAACTGGTGGTGTGTTCCGGTTTCCGCAATTTCACCGCGTTCCAGTACATAAATTTTATCAGCATGCATGATGGTGCTGAGACGGTGTGCAATCAATACCGTGATCTGCTCCCTCATGGCAGAGATGTTGCGGATGGTGGTGGTGATTTCGTCCTCTGTCAGGGAATCCAAAGCTGAAGTTGCTTCGTCAAAAATCAACAGCTTGGGTTGACGCAGCAACGAACGTGCAATTGACAGACGCTGTTTTTCTCCGCCGCTCAACTTTAATCCGCTTTCTCCAATCAGCGTGTCGAGGCCCTTCTCCGCTTTCCGGAGCAGACTCTGACAGCTTGCTTTGTGAAGGGCATCGAGCAATTCTTCATCCGTAGCGTCGGGTTGTACAAAAAGAAGATTCTCTTTGATAGTGCCGGCAAAAAGTTGGGTGTCCTGGGTAACAAATCCTATTTGTTTCCTGATTTCATCGTAATCGACTTCATTTTCGTTGATTCCATTATAGGCGATGCTGCCCATTTGGGGACGATATAATCCCACCAGCAATTTCACCAGGGTGGTTTTACCCGAACCAGACGGACCAACAAAGGCGATGGTCTCCCCTTTTTGCACTTCAAAACTTATGCCTTGAAGCGCGTGTTGTTGTGCCGTCTTATGCTTAAAATGTACGTTCTGAAAGCTTAGATGCGTGATCGATTCCAGCTTCACCGGGTGCTCAGGCCTGGGTTCGGGCTGTTTCTGCATCAGGTTTTTAAAATTGTTCAGCGACGCTTCTGCCTCGCGATAAGAGAGAATGATATTTCCTATATCCTGGAGCGGGCCAAAGATGAAAAAGGAGAAGAACTGCATGGTTACCAGTTGCTCCGGTTTCATGTACTCTTTGTAAATCAGCCACATCAGGATGAACAGAATGACCTGCCTTAATGTGTTTACAAATGTGCCCTGCACAAAACTCAAACTTCTGATCCGTTTTACTTTGGTAAGCTCGAGCCCCAGGATTTTGTATGTGTTCTTATTAAGCCGTATCACTTCCTGATCGGTAAGCCCCAGGCTTTTGATCAGTTCAATATTGCGCAACGACTCTGTGGTGCTTCCGGCCAGCGAAGTGGTTTGCGATACAATGTTTTTCTGAATTGTCTTGATTCGTTTACTCAGCGCATTCGTCAGCAGTGTTAATAATATAATTCCCCCGAAATAAGTCAGCGGTAGTGACCAGTGAATGCTGAATGCATATATCGACACAAATACTATTCCGACAAATACGCCAAAGAGCACATTGATAAAACTGGAAATGAATTTTTCCGTGTCTGTTTCCACTTTCTGAAGGATGCTCAATGTTTCGCCGCTTCGCTGATCCTCAAATTCGTGGAAGGGCAGTTTCATCGCATGTTTTAAACCATCCGTAAACACTTTGGCCCCGAATTTCTGTGTGATTACATTGAAGAAATAATCCTGAAAAGCTTTGGCAATCCGGCTTACCATCGCCACACTGATGGAAAGCAGGAGAAGCCAGGCGACACTTTTTGCGAATTCGCCCCAGCTGGGATATTCATCATAGGTGAAGGCTGCCTTGGTTATTTTGCCGAAAATAATGGGGTCGAGTAGTGAAAATCCGGAATTGATACCAGCTAATAACAAAGTAAGGAGCACCAGCCATTTATATGGTTTGAGATACTGGAGTAATATTTGCATAAAATAATGGTAGAACACTAAATTAAGACAATCCAAACTACCAGCCCCAATTATCGCGATCCAGACTCCGGTATTGAATGGCTTCGGCAATATGCTCTGCCAGTATTTCTTCCTGGTTGTCCAGATCTGCAATGGTGCGTCCCATCTTAATGATGCGGCTATACGCACGAGCTGAGAGACTCAGACGGTCCATGGCTGTTTTCAACAACTGACGGGTGCTATTGTTCAGTGCTCCAAACTTTGTTAACAACTGGTTGTCCATCTGGGCATTGCAGTGAATGCCCGGATAGCGCCGAAATCGGTTCTGTTGTATAGTTCTGGCCTTAACTACTCTTGATCGGATGATGGCCGATGTTTCCACGGGACGGTTACTGCTCAGTTCCTGGAAAGGAACCGGGGTTATTTCCAGTTGCAGGTCAATTCGGTCGAGCAGCGGACCTGAAATCTTCTGCAAATATTTTTGTACTGCTCCCGGCGGGCAGGTACAATCCTTATCCGGATGGTTATAATATCCACAGGGACAAGGATTCATGGAAGCAATCAGCATAAATGCTGCGGGGAAGTCGACACTTGCTCTTGCCCGCGATATGGTGAGCCTTCTTTCCTCCATGGGCTGACGCATTACTTCCAGTACAGAGCGATTGAATTCCGGAAGTTCATCCAGAAACAATACGCCATTATGAGCCAGCGATATTTCACCCGGCATCGGGTTTATGCCTCCGCCTGCCATCGCCATATGCGATATGGTGTGGTGGGGCTGTCGGAAGGGTCGATGCCTGATCAATGCCTCGTTGCCATTCAGTTTGCCGGCCACACTGTGTACTCTTGTTGTTTCCAATGCCTCTTCCAGGGTTAGCGGCGGTAAAATGGTGGGCAATCGCCTGGCCAGCATGGTTTTTCCGGCACCAGGCGGACCAATTAAAATCAGGTTGTGGCCACCGGCAGCAGCAATCTCCATAGCCCGTTTAATGGGTTCCTGTCCCTTTACATCTGCGAAATCGCCCTGACCGGTTTCAGGAGGCTGGCAGAACCAGTCATGGGCCGCATGCTGTACCGGACGGGCCCGATCCGGCTTCTCCAGTATTTTGACCACATCCAGCAGACTTTGTACGCCAATTACCGGCAAGCCCTCCACCACGGCAGCTTCGCGGGCGTTCTGCTGTGGTAATACAATAGCACCGAACTTTTCCTGCCGGGCTGTGAGTGCCATAGGCAAAGCGCCCCTGATCGGCTGAACACTTCCGTCCAACCCCAGCTCTCCACACAATACCCATTGTTGCAGAGCGCTCAGCTCGATCAATTGTTCGGTTGCCGCCAGTATCCCAATCGCAATCGGGAGATCGAAGGCGGTGCCGGTCTTTCTAATATCCGCAGGCGCCATGTTAATGATGACCTTGGTGCGCGGCATAAAAAATCCAATTGCTTTTATCGCACTTTCCACCCTCAGCATACTTTCCTTTACGGCATTGTCCGGTAGTCCCACCAGGTAAGTATGTGTGCCCAGTGTTACATTCACTTCAATCGAAATCGTAATCGCATCCACGCCATTCACCGCACTGCCATAGGTCTTCACTAACATGATGTAAAACTAGCATCACGCCGATGGCGGGTCAAGCGTTGAATCACCCGGATTCATACCGTCAATTCACGGGTTAAACCAACGCGCGGGAATTGGGTAGGCTGATTAGAATGTGATCGCAATAAATCTGAGATTAGGAAAGTTGTTGGAGCATCTCCACCACTTTCTCTCTTTTCAGAATCAGATAACCCAGGCGGTCGTTGCTGATTCCTTCCTTCAACTGATAACTGAAGTGAAGTTGATCGTCGGTGACTTCTGTTTCGAAATAGCGGAAAAT
>DATCJQ010000023.1:0-6622 GCA_036562745.1 Flavihumibacter sp. | reverse complement strand
TATGTTCGATAATCAGGTAGGCGCCACTGGGCAGGTTCACCGTTTTACCGAAGGCCGCTTTCACCTGTTTGGTTACGCCATACTGGTCGAAAATAGGAGCGCCGTTGTGGTAAAAGGAAACGATATCTGCCTTATCGGGTGCAATCCGCTGGATATAACTTTTGGTATCGTTGTAAATGGACTTATCATTCACCACGATACGGTTGAAATCTTCGTTGAGCAGATCCCGCAACATGCTGGTGGTCTTGGTTTGCTCACTTAAAATTTTAGCCGGAGCTACCGCGCCTTTGAGGTTGTGCTGTATGGTTTTCCAGGTTTCCACCAGCGCCAGCAGATCTTCGTGTAATTCAGCTGTATTCTTTCCTTCAGCGGCAGTGCGCACAATCACCCCGAAATTCTTCGGTTTGATGGCTTCGATGATTTTCTGCAGGCGTTTCCGCTCATCGGCAGAATGAATCTTGCGCGATACGGCTACCACATCATTGAAGGGGGTGATCACAACAAAACGTCCGGGCAGGGAAATTTCACAACTTAAGCGGGGACCTTTTGCGGCGATGGGCTCTTTCAGGATCTGTACCAATACATTGGGTTTGCCACCCAATACCTCGTTGATTTTACCGGTCTTGACGATTTCGGCTTCCACTTCAAACTTGCTGAAGTCGAGGCTGCCGTCGGTGTCGTTTATAGACTGTTGGGTAAACTTGAGTAATGATTTGGCGTAGGGACTCAGATCCGTATAATGTAAAAAAGCATCCTTTTCGAACCCCACATCCACAAATGCAGCGTTCAAACCAGGTATGAGCTTACGTACCTTCCCTAAATATAGATCTCCGACAGCAAAACTGGCATCTGCTTTTTCGTTGTGCAGTTCCACCAGCTTTTTGTCTTCCAGGAGAGCAATCTCAACACCCTGGGGTGCCGAGTTAATAATTAATTCCTTGTTCAAGCGAGTAATCTTTTAACATCAGTCCAATCTCACCAAAAGGAACACAGCTGTGCGTTGATAGGAGCGATGGTTGTTTAGAATTTGCAATAATCACTTACAACCCCGTGGAACGAACAGCTGGAAGGGAATAAAGCCGGAATAATATAGTTCATTCCGGCTTTATATAAAGGCGTTGAAAGAAGGAAAATTATTTCTTCTTCTTATGACGATTCTTTCTCAATCTTTTTTTCCGCTTGTGCGTCGCAATCTTATGACGCTTTCTTTTTTTACCACAAGGCATCTTCAGTACTATTTACAATGTTAACAATTCAAACTATTTCAGTTGCTGTATGCGTTTGTCCAGTTCTGCTTTCAGGGTCGGATTTTCGATATGGTCCGCCGCATGGGAATACCATTTGCGGGCATTTTCCTTATCTCCTTTCCGCTCATATCCTTCTGCCAGCATCAGCAAAGCTTCCAGGTCATGGGGTTCCGATTGGGCTACCTTCTCCAGTCTTTCCACCGCCTTGTCGTACTGACCGGAAACAATCCCCCCAATTCCCAGCATTTTCTGCGCATACATATTGGTTGAATCTTTGCGGCTCACTTCCAGAATCTGCTGGATCCCTTCCATAACAGCCTGCGGGTTGGCAGCCGAAGCGCCGAAAATAAAGGTGCTTCCCAATCCAACTTTCAGCGAATCATTCGCCGGGTTCAACGCAATTGCTTTTTCAAATAACTCTTTCGACTCACCGGCCATCCAGGTTTTCAGCGCAGGCTGATCCACGCCCCGGAGGTTATCCAGCAATAATCGGGCTGCAAAGGTGAGACTTTTTTCAGAATTTTCCAACTTGGCCGCTTCAGCCGTGTAATAGATGAAGGGAATAAAGGCCCGGGCAGAGTCGCTCCAGAAGCTGGCCAGCTGCCGGTAATTCCTGATTTTCTGCTCTTTAACGTCGCCCCTGACCACTGCCTCGGTCAAGCCGTTCACATAAGTCTGCTGAGACTCAGTAAGTTTCGCCGTCGCATTCCTGATGACCGATTCAATATCAAACTGTTCCACCTGGGTGGAAACGGCTGTTCCGGCCGTTGGTTTCACGGGCGGTTTCATATTCCCGAACAGGAGTATGACTAAGAGAAGAACCACGCTTCCGCCAACGACAATAAATTGCTGCTTTTTCAAATCCATGATTTAAGGCAGCAAAATTACATTTCTTCGTCGGGGTTTGGTTGTCCTTCCTTAACTGTTTTGAGTTTTTTAACCTCCTGCACAAATTCCTTGGCAGGCTTGAAGGCGGGGATGTAGTGTTCGGGTATCTCTACTGCAACATTTTTCTTAATGTTGCGCCCAATCTTGGCAGCTCGTTTCTTGGTAATGAAACTACCAAATCCCCTGATGTAAATGTTTTCCCCCTGCGATAGAACATCCTTTACCTCTTTGAACATCGCTTCCAGGGTAACCAGCACATCCACTTTGGGGATGCCGGTTTTTTCTGCAATTTGATTGATGAGGTCGGCCTTTCTCATAATTCACCTGTTTTGAATCGTTTGTCAAGTGGCGGAATGCTGGCCAGTTAACCCGGATTCCACAACAATGCGGTTTTGTTTGTTAATATAAAATAAACTTCTAATCCGTGCAACTCTTATGCAATTTATTGATTTTGAGTTAAATTGAAATATTTTTCCAACATTGTGACAAACCTATCCGACTTTACGAGAAACTTACTCGACTGGAACCGCCAGTCGAACGCCCGCCAGATGCCCTGGAAGGGTGAATCCGACCCCTATAAAATCTGGCTCAGCGAGATCATTTTGCAGCAAACCCGGGTGGATCAAGGACTTGCGTATTACGAACGTTTTATCCGCGCTTTCCCTTCGATACGCGATCTCGCAATGGCTCCCGATGAAGATGTTTTCAAGCTCTGGGAGGGCCTCGGTTACTACAGCCGCTGCCGGAACCTGCTGGCCACCGCCCGATGGATCTCTTTCGAAAATGAGGGACAATTTCCTTCCACTTACGAGGAGATCCTGAAACTGAAAGGAGTGGGGCCCTACACCGCTGCTGCCATTGCATCCTTCGCCTTTAAGGAACCCCGTGCCGTACTTGACGGAAATGTGTATCGTGTGCTCGCACGTTATTTCGGGATTACCACCCCCACCGATACCGGTCCCGGTAAAAAACTATATACCCAACTGGCACAGGCCCTGCTCGACCAATCCCAGCCCGGTGTTTATAATCAGGCCATCATGGATTTCGGTGCGCTGATCTGCAAACCGCAGGCACCCCTCTGCGAACAATGCGTACAGAAAGCCGATTGCGAGGCATTTCGCCTCGGCGTGGTGGCCGACCTTCCCGTGAAATCAAAAGCCATCACGAAAAGAACCCGGTATTTCTACTATTTTCTGCTTAACTGGAAAGGGAATTTTTACGTGCGACAACGCACTGAAAAAGATATTTGGCAGCATCTGCACGAATGGGTTTTGCTCGAAACCGAACTGCCCCTTGATACCGATGCCCCCGGTTATCTCAGGGAACTTCAGGATCATATTGGTCCGCTTAAAGTCAGAAAGGCAGCCGTATCCGATCAGTTCCGTCAGCAACTCTCGCATCAAACCATAATAGGGCGTTTTATTGAGGCTGAGCTTATTAAGCCGCTCCCGCCAGAACTAGGATATCAGCTTCTTTCGCCGGAAGAGATAAAAAAACGTGCTTTTCCCCGCTTCATTACCGCGTTTTCACCCTAGCACCCGTCGGGCACCCGTCGGGTACCCGTCGGGTGCCCGACGGGTGTTAAATCTGCCTTAATGTGGTAAAGTGCGGGTTTTCCAGCGAAAAAAAATTAATTTTAGAGAGAAGCAACAGGTTAGAGACGATTTTAAACTCAAATGATACCATATGCGAGGAGTTAATAGGGTTATGCTGATCGGAAACCTGGGTAAAGATCCTGATGTACAGTATCTGGAAGGAAATATCGCAGTAGCGAAGTTTTCACTGGCAACAACCGAAACCTATAAGGATCGCACAGGCAAACTGATTTCCCAAACAGAATGGCACACGGTCGTGTTGTGGAGAGGGCTCGCGGAACTGGCTCAAAAATACCTGCACAAAGGCAGCCTTGTTTACATCGAAGGCAGATTACGCACCCGGAGCTGGGAAGACAAAGAAGGCAATAAAAAATTCGCCACCGAAGTAGTGGGAGACAACCTCATCATGCTCGACAAACGCAACGATGTGCATGGTCAGGCCTTCAACGGATTGCATAATGAAGGAATGGAAGGTTTTTCCGGAGCCGATGTTCCCCCGGAGCCAAATCCTGATCTTCCCTTCTGATTGAAGAAAATAGTGCAATTTTGCCTCTATTGTAAACAAAACAAATTGCTTTGGACTACACTTCGGTTGATCCCCTTTTATTTGTAACAATGAACCATATCTTCCTTGCATCCAATGTGCAGGGAACTACTTTTCTGGTGATCATCATTCTCGCCCTGTTGATCATTTCCTATTTCATTTCGGGGTCAATGGTCGCGTTTTTCAGTCTCACCAATAAGGATATCAATCTTCTCAAAACCAAGCAGGGACCGGCCTGGAAAAGAATTGTGGACCTGCTGGAAGAGCCCAAGCTGCTGCTGGGTTCCATGCGGATCAGTAACGCCCTGGTGAATATCACCATCATCATGCTGTCGAATTTTCTGATCGACCAGCTAATGCCCCTTCAACACAATTTCTGGGTGGTGGAACTCCTGCTGAAAACGCTGATCGTAACTTTTTTCCTGATCCTTTTCGGCGAAGTACTGCCCAAAGTATATGCATCCCAGAATAATCTCCGTTTTGCGAGAGATGCTTCCTTTCTGATCGGAATCGTTCACAACATTTTCAAAAGCGTCAGCCGATGGCTGGTTGGAATTTCCGACAGAATGGAGAAAAAACTGAATACCGATTATTCCGCCAGCCAGTTCGAAGAACTCGAAGATGATGCCACCGCCTCGGAAGAGGAAAAAAATATCATGCGGGGTATTGCCAAGTTTGGACATATCACGGTAAAACAGATCATGCGTGCCCGTCTCGATGTAAGTGGTATTGACTATAACGCCAGCTTCGCTGATGTGGTGAAACAGGTAGAATCACTGCATTATTCGCGCATCCCGGTGTATCGCAACAGTCTCGATGAAGTGATGGGCATCCTTCATTCCAAAGACCTGCTGCCGCATCTTGGCGAGTCCGAAAATTTCAACTGGCACGGACTGCTGCGTCAGCCCTATTTTGTGCACGAACAAAAACTGATCGAAGACCTGCTGCAGGATTTCAGAAACCGCAAAACCCACTTCGCGGTGGTGGTGGATGAATTCGGCGGAACCAGCGGTATCGTTACACTTGAAGATATCATGGAAGAAGTGATAGGCGATATCCGCGATGAGTTCGACGATGAAGAAAGCATCAATAAAAAACTCGACGATCACAATTATCTCTTCGATGGCAGAACCATGATCTACGATGTGTGCAAAGCCATGGATCTGCCCACTTCCACATTCGATACAGTGAAGGGAGAAAGCGATTCACTGGCCGGACTCATCCTCGAAATCGCGGGCAAAATTCCCGAGCAGAATGAAGTGGTGGAAGCGGGAGATTTTCAGTTTACCATACTGGAGCTGGACAGAAACCGAATCAACAAAGTAAAAATCACCATCCGGCCCGTTTAATAGCGTGAGCATCCATCACCGCTATTCCCAAACCCCCTACTGAATTATGAAGCGAAGCATTTTTTCGACATATACGATTTTGATTGCGCTGATTGTGTTGGCAGTTTATTCCTGTAACAGTCCCTATACCCCCAAGCCGCGGGGCTATTACAAAATCGAATTGCCCGAGCATAAATACCAGGTTTTCGATCGCGCAGAATTCCCCTATACATTCGAGTACCCGGTGTATGGACAAGTGGTGCAGGACAGTACTTATTTTGATGAGCAGCCTGAAAATCCGTATTGGATCAATATCGATATTCCTTCCCTACACGGACGGATCTATATCAGCTATAATCGCATCGGCGGCAAAGCCCGCTATAAAGTGCAGAACAGCAAGGGGGAATATGTCGACTCGATTGGCATCAACGATTTCGACCGCCTTCTGAACGGCTCCTACACGCTTTCATTCAAACATTCCTATAAAGCCAGCTCCATTGATGACAGCCTGTTTGTTTCGCCTAATGGAATTGAGGGTGTTTACTTTAAAATAGGGGGGAACACAGCCACCGCCAATCAGTTTCTCTTAACCGATTCCGTGCGGCATTTCCTTCGGGGGGCGCTTTATTTTGATGCCACGCCCAATGAGGATTCACTCCGCCCGGTGAACAATTTTCTCAAGGAAGATCTCAAGCATCTGATCAACACATTGAAATGGAGAAACTAGGATGCGTTGACCTCAAAGGAAGGATTTCACTCCATCGCGCTGTACACCAGCACTTTGAATTTGTCGTGGATTTCGGGATGTGGATTGGGCCACATGTTGAGGAATAGCTGAGCTGCAATTTTTTTCTCCGGGTCGATCCAATAGGTGGAACTGAAAGCGCCGCCCCATTCATAGGATCCTTCTGAAAGCCCGACACGCAGTGATTCTCCGGCATCGATGATTCCAAAGCCCAGTCCAAACCTGTTGAAACCCGACTGCACATGACCAATCTGATTGGTGGTCATCAGCCGCAC
>DATCJQ010000001.1:0-4777 GCA_036562745.1 Flavihumibacter sp. | reverse complement strand
GTGCGGGAGAAGAACTGGTTGAACATCTATCTGCCCACATCCTTAAAAGGGAGGGGAATGCCTTTCCACGAGGCGCTGGAACTGCTGGAACAGCTGGCCTATACCGATGGAGCACTGGGCTGGACGGTTACCCTTTGCAGCGGTGCCCACTGGTTCCTGGGCTTTCTCGATCCCACCCTTCGCTTTGAGTTGCTGATGGACGATGAACTTTGTATCACAGGAAGTGGTGAAGCTGGGGGGCGTGTGGAAAAAATGGATAAGGGATTCTGGGCAGAGGGTGAGTGGCCCCATGCCTCGGGCGCCGGATTCGCCACACACTTAACCGCCAACTGTAAATGGGATGACAAAACCTATGCCTTTGTTTTCCGGAAAGCGGAGGCTGCGCTGTTTTCCAACTGGACTACCATGGGTATGAAAGCCACAGCCAGTCACGGGTTTCGTGTCAAACACACATGGATACCCGAAAACCGGCTCTTCGAAATTGATCCCGGGAGGGCAACTGATCCCGACCCGATATTTCAGATACCCTTCGAGCTGCTGGCAGCCTGTACACTGGCGGTCAATATAACGGGAATGACTATACGATTTGACGAACTTGCGGCGGCGTATGACCCGGTATCCACCAGCAATATCTCCGAGGGGGCGGGAGTCTCCATTCGCGGCATTTTGGAAAAGCGGAGCCGGCTCTTCAAACTCGCGGGGTATCATCCCGATACAATACATGCTGCCGAAACAGAGGAATCCATGCGACTGGCTAAAGAGATCACTGCCCTCTCCATAAGCAGGGTGCAGCAATTGTATAACCGCATGAGCCTTTACGCCGCGAAGGAAGAAACCGAAATCAACCGGATCTGGCGGAATCTTCATACTGCTGCCCTGCACCCGGTATTACGAAGCAGGCAGGGGCTTATTCCTCCGCAGGCGACTGTGTAACCATGCCGAATTCGAACTGCATTTCGTTCAGCTTGCGGTAGAGTCCGTCGCGGCTCATTAACTCTGTATGCGTGCCCGACTCGTGTACCACGCCCTTGTCGATCACCACGATCTGGTCGGCATTCCGGATGGTCGACAAACGGTGCGCAATCACAAAGGAGGTGCGGCCCTTCATCAGGTTCTCCAGGGCTTCCTGCACCAGCTGTTCGCTTTCGCTGTCGAGAGAGGAAGTGGCTTCGTCGAGGATCAGAATCGCCGGGTCTTTCAGAATGGCACGTGCGATGGCCACCCGCTGACGCTGACCGCCACTGAGCTGGATACCGCGTTCGCCCACAACGGTATTGTATTTTTCCGGGAAGGCATCGATGAAATTGTGGGCATTGGCCTTGCGCGCAGCCTGCATGATTTCCTCATCGGTGGCATCGGGTTTCCCATAGGCGATATTCTCGCGGATGGTTCCTCCAAACAGCAACACATCCTGCGGTACAAAAGCCATCTGCGCGCGCAACTGGGAGAGGGGAAATCCGGTAGCCGGACGACTATCAAAATAGATCTTGCCGCTATCGGGCTCGTAGAAACGCATCAGCATGGATACCAGGGTTGATTTACCCGCGCCGCTGGGTCCCACAATAGCCACCTGTTGTCCGTTTTGCGCCGAGAGGCTCAATCCCTTCAGCACCGGGTTATCTTTCCGTGATGGATATGCGAAAACTACATTTTCGAATTTTACATCGCCCCGGAGGCGGTTGGCAGGATCCACGGTGATCGGGTCCAGTGATACCGGCTCACTTTCGGAGCGAAGGATTTCGCGGATACTTTCCGTGGCGCCCAGGGTTTTCTGTAGTTGTGAAAACATATCGGCAAAGCCGGCAAAAGTTCCGCCCACAAACATGGAAAAGATCACAAACATGGTCAGTGCGCCCAGGGTCAGCTCACCCGACTGAATCATGTTGGCGCCATACCACATTACAAAGGCGATGGCACCAAAAACACTGAAGATCATGAAAGACACAAAAGCACCTCTGTAACGGGCATTGGTAATCGAAGTGTCCACCACGGCCAATATGCTTTTCACATAGCGACTGATCTCATGAAACTCGCTGGTAAAGGCTTTCACCACCGCAATGCCCTGAAAGGTTTCCTGTACGATGGTGCCACTATCAGCCAGCTGATCCTGTGCTTTGCGGGCCATCTTGCGGATGCGGCGTCCAAATATCACCGCCAGGATCGCGATCACGGGCACCACGCCCAACATCACCAGGGCCAGTTCGGGACTGATCCAGAAAATGAAAAAGAGTCCGATTACGAGTGTGAATATGCCGCGCAGGAATTCTGCCAGCGTAAAGGAGATGGCATCCTGAATCTGCGAGAGATCGGAGGAAATCCGGTTGCTCAGCTCACCCACCCGTTTTTCGGAGAAATAGGCCATGGGCATGCTCAGCAGTTTACTGTACACATCTTTTCGCATACCTGCCAGGGAGCGTTCACCCACCGATGTGAGCAGGTAAACCCGCAGATAGGAAAACAGCATCTGGAAGGAAAGGGTAATGAAGATGAACAACAGCGATGTATTCAGACTCCAGTGAACATTTTTCAGTTGTTCGGTAAATGGCATATTGGAGGAACCGGTCGAAATCACCGACCCGCCGGCGCCGGGAACCGCGGCATCAATCATCTTGCCCAGAAACAGGGGGAACAGACTGGTGGTAAATGCGGACAGACCGATAAAAACCAGCGCCAGTAAAAATTGAAAGCGATAGGGTCGCAGGTAACTGAACAAAACCAGGGCTTCACGCAGCGATTCCTTCGAAATTTTAACTTTTGGACGCTCCTCCGAATTTTCCTCCTTGCTCTTATACCGTCCTCTTGCCATATTTTTATATTTCTGATTGAATAAACCGCAAGATACGTCAGCAAAACCGCTTAAAATCATCTTCATGCCTGTACGATTAGCCTTTGGATTTTCATTTTTGGTGCTGATTTCGGGTGCAGCTTGCGCTCAACAGCCGAAAATTGATTTCGAAACCTATAATCCCCCTTCCACCCTGGTGGTGCCGGAAAACCCGGTGAAAAAAGCGCGCTATCCCTTTGTGGATGTGCATAACCACCAGTATCGGATGGGTTCGGGCAGCCTGGATGGCCTGGTGAAAGATATGGATGCCCTCAATCTTAAAGTGATGGTCAACCTGAGCGGAGGCAATGGCGATAACCTCCGGAAAATGGTGGAGAATGCCCGCAGTCAGTATCCCGGACGCTTTGTTGTTTTTCATAATATCGATTTCTCCGGCATAGGTGAACCTGGCTGGTCGGAAAAAGCGGCCCGCCAGCTCGAAACCGATTATAAGCATGGTGCGAGGGGAGTGAAAGTGTTCAAGAACCTCGGTTTTTCGGTTAAGGATAATAAGGGCAACCGCGTAAAAGTGGATGATCCCCGTATGGACCCTGTATGGGCCAAATGCGCCGAACTGAAAATTCCGGTGCTGATTCATACGGCCGATCCCGCTGCCTTTTGGGAAGAGCCCGACTACAACAATGAACGACTGCTCGAACTCTATACCCATCCACGGCGTAAACGTTCGGCAACCGACCCGGCGCCCTGGGAGGAACTGATAGCCGAGCAGCACCGGCTGTTTAAAAAACATCCACGCACCACTTTTATCGCAGCGCATTTCGGTTGGTATCCCAATAACCTGAAAAAACTGGATTCGCTGCTCACTGCCCTGCCCAATGTGATGGTTGAGTTTGGCGCAGTGATCGCTGAACTGGGAAGGCAGCCGCGGAACGCCCGGGAATTCTTTATCAAATACCAGGACCGCATTTTATTCGGTAAGGACAGCTGGGTGCCCGAGGAATATGCCACCTATTTCCGTACGCTGGAAACTGCGGACGAATATTTTCCCTATCACAAGAAATACCATGCCTTCTGGCGCATGTATGGAATGGAATTGCCCGACGAAGTGCTGAAGAAAGTCTATTACAAAAATGCTATCCGCATTATTCCCGGTATTGATGCGGGATTATTTCCGAACTAAATGAAAAACGGCCTGCGAGCCGAAACTGCAGACCGATTTCAACTTATCAAATCGCAAACTATTTTTTCAAGTTGCGAACCGGAGTGGTTCCGCCTCCGTTGAGGGTCAGGTCCACCGGTTTGTTGGTGATATAATTGCCACGGGTGAAATCCGGGATATCAATGCTCTTGCTGCGGTTGTTCACCGACTGATTGGACAGCGGAACAATACAACTCCAGGCAGCAGCATCATACACATCCTGATCCAGCGGCAGGCCATTGCGCAAACAGTCGATCAGGCGCCAGTCCATGATGAAGTCCATACCACCATGTCCGCCTACCCCCCTGGCGATTTCACCAATATGCTTAACGATCGGCGGAGTATATTTTTCTTCCAATGCCTTGAACTCTTCCGGCTTGATCCAACCATGACCGAATGCAATTTTAGCGGGGTCGGGCCATTTTTGTGCGATACCCTTGGTGCCACTCACCAGGTGAATCCGCGAATAGGGGCGGGGAGAGCTGACATCGTGTTGAATCAGGATGCTCTTGCCCTTTTGGGTGCGGATCAGGGTATTGTTCATGTTGCCACGGTATTTCTGACCAACATAGGGCTCAAAGAACGAATCGCTTTTTGCCAGTTCAGCCGCTTTGGCCGCCATGGTGAAATCGTTGGTTGACATGGATGTCAGGTAATCGAAACGATCGCCACGGTTCACGTTCAGGATCTGAGCCACCGGTCCCAGACCATGGGTGGGATAGAGACTACCATTCATTTTGATATTCTCCTTCAGTCGCCACATATTGGCATACCCCTTCTTGTTGAAATTAAGG
>DATCJQ010000565.1:0-2568 GCA_036562745.1 Flavihumibacter sp. | reverse complement strand
TAAATATGGACCAGGAGGAAGCATTTCGCATAAATGAGGATATTTGTGAATTTGCTGGCCTTGCTCACGACTTGGGACACCCTCCATTCGGCCATCAGGGAGAAGAAGCATTAGATGAATGCCTACGGGATCATGGTGGATTTGAAGGCAATGCTCAAACCTTGCGTGTCCTATCCAGAATTGAAAAGAAATTCAAGAAGGAGCCCAATACGAAGAATGAAGAATATCGTTATGGGCTAAACCTGTGCTACATGGTGTTAGCATCGATCCTAAAATATGATAAACAAATCCCATTAGTATCAAACGATCGTGAGGAAAATGAAAAGTATCATGCTGTAAAAGGGTATTATTCTACAGAGAGCGAGTTGGTACAACAAATTAAAAGGCATGTAGTTGGCCCTAACTTCAAGGGAAAATTCAAGACAGTTGAATGCCAAATTATGGATATTGCTGATGATATCGCCTATTCCACATATGATTTAGAAGACGGTTTCAAAGCAGGTTTTTATCATCCGGTAATGTTTTTTTACTACCCTGAAGAAGTTTTCGAGAGAGTTGCAAAGAAAGTATCTAAAGCGCTTCCCGGAAGGACTTTTCGGACGGAAGATGGGAAAAGAATGTTTAGAGTAATAATCTGACAATTATTCCCGTCCCTAATGCTATAGAAATACTTAAAAAAGTTCCGACCAGCACATACTCGGTATGTTTCCGTGCGCTGAACCGGGGCGGCATCAGACTGCCGGGCACTTCGGGTTTATCGATAAGCCGCAATAAGGATTTGGCCGTCACCAGAAATCCGATGGCAGAATATTGATCCAGCAACACGAGCGTCAGGATCAGCGTCCTTTCCATCATGCCGATCCATTTGCCCACATCACGCAGACTATCGTTCAAATCCAGACTGGCCGACCAGCGACTGGTGAATAAATGTATCAGGAAACCTGCGGGGCGCAGCACCAGCAGATAGCCTGCTGTATATAGCAGCAGGCGATAATCCAGCAGTATCCGCGACAACTGAAACCTTCCTGCCCCATCGATAATCCAGCACCATACTGCCAGCAAAATCACCACATGTGCAATCTGGTCAATCAGAAAATGGCGAAACCGTTTCTGCGATACGATTTCCGCCTCAGCGGGATCAGAACCATCCCTTTTCGCCAGCAGGCGGGCGTCTGCACTTAACTTGAAACCGTCAATCAGGAAATGGGTTATGGTTATTATGAGTACGGGCAGCCATAGGTTCAGATCCCACAAAAACACCCAACTCAACAAACCAGCCAGCAGGGAATGCAGGTACAGATAAACCGAGGACCAGCCTTTCTGCCGTTTATCGGCCACCCAGCTATCGGGCTGCAGAAAAAAATCGGTGAGCACATGGGCCAGGATCAGTCTGACCAGTATACTGCCTTCCTCATAACTTATCATAAAGCTGTTTTCATTTTATAGGCAAAATATTGAACCGCTTTTTCGATGGCCGGCCACTGGGCTGTTTTCTTCCGCTGGTTCACTGCCGACAAACTGATGCCCAGTTCTGCCGCAATCTCCTCATCGCGTTTGTTATGCAGTTTATGCAATAGCAATTCGGCCTGGTTCCGGGTCCATTTCTCAGCCACCGCATCCAGCAGGAGCACCAGCGGCTCGAGGTCACGGTTCAATTCCTCCCGGGCAGTTTTACAAATCAGCCGCTGCCCCTGATCTTTCAGACGATCCAGCGACTCCCCCGAGAGCTGAAAAGCCTCTCCGTCGGAGGTCGCGATCTTTTTCCCCCTTACAAAATCAACCGCACCCACGCCAATAGCCAGTCTAATATCAAACTCATTATTGAAA
Organism: Flavihumibacter sp.; assembly: GCA_036562745.1. Classification (GTDB taxonomy): domain Bacteria; phylum Bacteroidota; class Bacteroidia; order Chitinophagales; family Chitinophagaceae; genus Flavihumibacter. Next base: position 741 of record DATCJQ010000565.1, on the reverse strand, counting down.
TAACCCCGGGATTTCTCACCGTTTTTTTGTCCTTTTTTATGCAAAGGCTGAGCAAAGGACATCACAAAGGTCCGGATCAGCAGGGCGGCGCGCAGTGCTTCCTCCGGGGAAATAGCACGGCATTGCAGACTGTCGCCCCGATAGGTTTCGTAGCCCTGAATCCATTTCCCTTCAATTCCGGAGAGAAACTTTTCCAGCGCAGTGTAAAGCGCCTTCCGCTTCTTGGAGGAAATCTTCTGCGATGCTACTATATCGCCCGTGATGATGGCCACCTGTGTCATGATGCTGAATTTAGTCTGGAGGCTTTAGACATCTAAAATTAAGGCTACAGCCTTAAAATACCAAATATTAAGTCTGCAGCCTTAAAAATCAGAAAATTAAGGCCAGAGCCTTAAAATCCGAGATCTTAACCCGGAGCCCTGCTTTGTATTTTACGGAATTCCGGATTGCTGAAATCAACGGACCCCCTAACTTCCTGCCGGCTAAAACAATTCTTCATCGTTGGAATAAGATTGCTATACTTGTCGCCATGGATATCATGAGTTTACTAATTGGCCTGGTCGCCGGCTTTCTGACCGGCCTCATTTTATTTCTTATCTATCGCTCCAAAACTGTTCCCAAAGCGGATTATAACCAGCTGGCGGCGAAAAACAACGAATTGCAAACGGAGCTCCGGCTAACCACAGAGCGATTAAACCAATCACGCGAGGATAGTCGCAATCTTCTGGCCAGCCTCAAAGC
>DATCJQ010000401.1:0-5412 GCA_036562745.1 Flavihumibacter sp. | reverse complement strand
ACCCATAACCGTGCTGCCGCGTAATAGGGAGTGGTTTGCGCCGCGTATTTCGACTTGATTCGATTCAGCAATTCTTCCTCCTGCCCGGCACTCACCTGCAGTCCCTTTGCTTTCATTGATGCCACCTGGATCTGCAGCAGCGTCCTGGCAGCCTGTTCACCACCCATCACGGCAATACGAGCCGTGGGCCAGGCGTAGATAAAACGCGGATCATAGGCTTTGCCGCACATTGCATAATTACCGGCGCCGTAGGAATTGCCAACTATAATCGTAATCTTGGGCACCACCGAGTTGGCCACCGCGTTCACCATCTTGGCTCCGTCTTTGATAATGCCTGAATGTTCACTGCGGCTGCCCACCATGAAGCCGGTTACATCCTGCAGAAATACCAGCGGAATCTTTTTCTGGTTGCAATTCAGGATAAACCGCGCGGCCTTATCGGCGCTATCGTTATAGATCACACCACCCATCTGCATTTCGCCCCTTCTGCTTTTCACAATCAAACGTTGATTGGCCACAATGCCCACGGCCCAGCCATCGATTCTCGCATAACCGCAAACGATAGTTTTGCCGTAATCGGGTTTAAATTCATCGAAGGCAGAGTCATCCACCAGCGATGCAATCAGATTTCGCGTATCGTATGGCTTGCTGTTTCCCTCAGACAGGATGGTATACAATTCCTCCGGCGATTGCCGGGGCGCGGCGGGCTTTTCGCGATTGAATCCCGCGCGGGGAGATGGCCCCAGCCTGGCCATGATCTTCTTGATATGGTCCAGGCATTCCTGTTCCGTGGGGAATTTATAATCGGCAATACCGGAGATGGCTGTATGCGTATCGGCACCACCCAGGGTTTCCGCATCAATATCCTCGCCAATAGCGGCTTTCACCAAATAGGGACCGGCCAGGAAAATCGATCCTTGTCCTTCCACCATCAGGGTTTCATCGCTCATGATGGGCAGATAGGCACCACCGGCCACACAGGGACCCATAACCGCCGCGATTTGCGTAATGCCCATGGCGCTCATTCGTGCATTGTTGCGGAAGATGCGGCCGAAATGTTCCTTGTCGGGAAAGATTTCATCCTGCATGGGCAGGAATACACCGGCGCTGTCTACCAGGTAAATCACGGGCAGATGATTTTCCATCGCAATCTCCTGCAGGCGAAGATTTTTCTTTCCCGTAATCGGAAACCAGGCTCCGGCTTTAACCGTCTGATCATTGGCCAGAATCACGCACTGTTTGCCGCTTACATACCCGATTCCTGCCACGGTGCCGCCGGCCGGACAACCACCCTGATCTTCATACATCTCAAAACCGGCGAAGGAACCCAGCTCAAGAAACTGATCCATGCTGTCCACCAGGTAAGCAATCCGTTCGCGGGCAGTCAGTTTTCCTTTTTCGTGCTGTTTATCGATTGATTTTTTTCCACCGCCCAGAGCAATTTTCTCCAACTTGGTGCGCCAGTCGCTGAGCAACAACTTCATGGCATCTTCGTTCCGGTTTTTTTCGAGATTCATGGCAAAGCTTTTTTGAATTTTCTTTTTGCATCGAAGGAACTATTATTGTAAACAGTTCTACTATGATGCAGGAAAGAATGGTTCAAAGATACCGGTATACGGGATTATTCATTCTGGTGGCCATCGCTTTATTGATTAAAGTGTTGGCAGTGTTTCCCGAATTGATAGAACGATACTATGCTGCGGGTATATATCCCTTTATATCCAGGGTGCAACGCTGGTTATTCGGATGGATTCCTTTCAGCGTGGGCGATCTGCTCTACGCCCTGCTAACCCTCTGGCTTATCCGACAACTTGTTAAGTTGATCGGTGCGATCCGGAGAAAACAGGTAGGTCGCGACTGGTTGTTGAGAACCGGTGTGAAAATCATGAAAATCTGGTTGTGGGTCTATATAGTGTTTAATCTGTTATGGGGATTAAATTATAACCGGTTGGGTATCGCGCGACAGGCTGCCATCCACCCCACAGCATATAGCACCGAAGAGCTGGATAGCCTGGTGTCACTGCTGCAACAGCGGATCGAAGCGAATTACGAGGCCTCGCTGGGGGAGCGGAAGGCTATCCATCAACACAAAAATTTGTTCGGCACCGCATTCAGGGCCTATCAGCAACCGCAGTCCGGGGCTGTGTTTCTGCGATACGGCGGACAATCGGTAAAATCATCATTCTATGGGTTCCTTGGAAATTACCTCGGGTTTACGGGGTACTATAATCCCTTTACCGGTGAGGCACAGGTGAATACCAGTGTGCCGATTTTTGTACAGCCTTTTACCACCTGTCATGAAATAGGTCATCAGTTGGGATATGCGAAGGAAAATGAAGCAAATTTTGCGGGATTTCTGACCGCCAGTCGGAGTGAGAATGCGGCTTTTCGCTATTCGGCTTATTTCGACGTGTATCTCTATGCCATACGTGATTTGTATCAGCGCGATTCAACCCGGGCGCAGTACCGGCACGACCAACTGCTGCAGGGCGCCAAACTCGATCTGGCCGAGTTGCGGCGGTTTAATCAGGAACATGTGGGACTGCTGGAGCCGCTGTTCCGGACACTCTATGCGCAGTATTTACGCGTGAATCAGCAGCCTGCCGGACTCATGAGCTATAATCAGGTGGTAGCCCTCCTGATTGCCTATGGACGCAAATACGGGTTCAACAATCTGTGATGACAGACTTAAGGCCGTGATATGAGGTTCAATAATATGGAGACAGACTTAAGGAGCTGAGCAAACAGGCTCCCTGAATCTGTTATGACAGATTCAGGGAGCCGTGATACTGAACTTCTTTATGGACTGTGCTTATCAGAAATTGTTTTTCCACATCATGCTTTCGATGGGCTTGTCGGGTTGACCGCTGTATTTAGCGTTGCGTTTCTGGTTGTATTTGATCTCGATAGCGCCATCCACGGGGAAATAGATCAGTTGTCCGATTGGCATACCCTTGTATACTTTCACGGGTTGTTTCACGGAAATTTCGAGGGTCCAGTTACCGCAGAAGCCCACATCGCCCTTGCCGGCCGTGGCATGAATATCGATGCCCAGTCGCCCGGTAGATGATTTCCCTTCCAGGAAGGGTACATGTGCATGTGTTTCGGTGTATTCTTCGGTTACCCCCAGGTAGAAGATATGCGGGTACAATACAAAGCCTTCATCCGGAATCTCGAAATATTCGATCTGGTTGTGTTTTTTTGCGTCGAGGATATGTTCCTTATAGGTAGCCAGCCATTTTCCGAGGTGAACATCATAGGAGTTGCTTCCAAGACATTCGCGGTTGTACGGCTCGATTTTTATAGTTCCCTTCTCAATTTCTTCCAATATGCGGGTATCCGACAAAATCATGTGCTTCGCTTAATTTATATTTGAGGCGTGGAATTCATTCCGCCGCCGCTGCAATGTTAGTATCAAAATCGTAACCTTGGCCTTATTTTATCAACATAATATCAACCAAACCACTCGACTGGCGATTTGGCGGATTGATGAACCGGCTTCTTTTTTCCTGGAGCGGGTGCCCCTGCACAATGAAGTTACGCACCCTTACAAGCGATTACAGCATCTCGCCGGCCGCTATCTGCTGCCTTTTTTGTTCGACGACTTTCCGCTGGAGGAAGTGCGCGTGGCCGATACCCGTAAGCCTTATTTGCCGGGGGAGAAATACCATTTCTCGATCTCGCATTGCGGGAATTATGCGGCAGCCATAGCCAGCAGCACCCAACGGGTGGGTATCGATATAGAACTGGTGACTCCGCGTATCGAAGGGATTGCGCCCAAATTTCTATCGCCGGCGGAAAAGGACTTTCTCTCGCAATGGGAACTGTTTGATCAGTTGCAGCTGGAGCTCACCACCCTGATCTGGAGTTCCAAGGAAGCGGTGTACAAGTGGCATGGACTCGGCGGACTCGATTTTAAATCGCATATGCAGTTAAACGGACCGATCCACTATAAATCGAGCGAGTGGCTCAGCATTCCCTTTTTGTTCAATTATGAAGATCCCCGTCCCCTTCAACTGGAGGCTCGCATATTCGAGCCGCTGGTGATGGCTTATGTGGTTACCTGATGGGTACAAATCTGCAGTTCATTCTGTGAAATTGGCTATTGATACCGGCTGGTTCTACACTTGAGTGAAATAGGCCTTACCTTGGCATATTCATCGATAATAGAATTATATTTAGAACAAACGACTTACGTATGAAAAAAATTACAGTTCTCTTACTGGGGATTGCACTGGTGGTTTTTGCCACAGATTCGCAGGCGCAACGGATTAAACTCGAGCAGGGAAATCTTTCCTTCCTGAAAGGCGAAAAGGAAATCAATGCCGAGTTCGTATATGATGGAATGGGCGTGGGAAAATATGCGAAAGAGGAAGATTATATCGCCCGCAAAACGGAGGAGTACAATAAGAAAGAACCGGGTAAGGGCGATAACTGGGCCAGGTCATGGAAAGCGGATCGCGAAGCCCGCTATGAGCCGAAGTTCCATGAACTTTTCGCTAAAACCAGCGGAATTGCTTCCGGCAACGCGCCTTCAGCAAAATATACCATGATTGTCAAAACCCTGTTCACAGAGCCTGGTTATAATATCGGTGTTACCCGCGCAAATGCCAGTGTTAATCTGGAAGTAACCATTGTGGAAACTGAAAATAAGGGGAATGTGCTGGTGAAGATCAGTGTGCAGAAGGCGGTTGGCCGCACTTTCGGCGGATTTGACTTCGATACCGGTTTGCGTATCGCCGAGGCCTATGCCGATGCCGGTAAGGCCCTTGGCGCATTTGTTGCCAAAAACGCCAAATAATTTTTCACCCGTCGGGCACCCGTCGGGTACCCGACGGGTAGTTTATTCAAGCAGTCCGGCAGGGTCGGAATCTTCGTCGGTCAGATGGAGGTCTACCGATTCGGAGCCGGCAATACCTTCGATGCTGCCGCGGATATGGGCGGCATTCAGCAGTACTTTCTCCAGCTGTTTCTCCCTCGCTTTCCAAAGCTTTTCCATCGCATCGCGTTCTTTCTGGATCGACAGCTTCATGCTCATGAACCCTTCGCGGATGGCTTTCCATTGTTCGGCAAATTCATTGCCTGTGAGGTAGTCATACAGCATATGCATTTTATCGCCCTTGTTTTCCTGGTGGCGGAGGGCATTGAATACCTTGATTACGGATTCGCGCAATACCTGGGCCAGGGGACGGACCTCACTGAAACTGCAGATCCAAACGCCATCGCGCTCGCCAAACTGATCCATTCCATCGGGCATGGTTTGGGTTACCAGGATGGCCAGATCGGCACCCTGGCTCCGCATATCGGCTTTGAGCTTCTCGATCCATTCTTTGGTAAAGCCCTTGGTGCGCTTGCTCTCGTAAATGATTTTCCCGCATTCCTGTCCCCATTGATTGCGCACGGTCTGAATAC
>DATCJQ010000400.1:0-4518 GCA_036562745.1 Flavihumibacter sp. | reverse complement strand
GTATTCCGCTGGACAATCCGCAGGAAGCAGGGAGCTGTATCCTGACCGGCAAACCCAGTACCCAACGGGTGTTGTTCGCAAGAGCATATTAAACCATAAACAAGTTTTCAAGTCAATTAAAAACATGCAAAGGCTTATTGCTTCTGCATGTTTTTTTTATATTAATGTTTTAATACTATGGAACCTGTCAAACAAAAGGATTCTATCCAGGTCGAAGCCGGCAACCTGAACCTGCTCCAGGATGCCGCAAAATGGGCCAGATGGCTGGCAATTGCCGGATTTTTATTACTGGTTGGACTGGTTTACCTCGGGGCCCGGTCCCTGTATATGTTGTTTTTTGTGGAAGGTTTAAAATCCGAACAGGTGCACCTGGCTATTTATGGTGCTGTTATCACCCTGCTCAGCGGTCTTTTCCTGTATTTCCCGTTCCGTTGGTTGTACCGGTTTGGCGTTCACACCCACAAGGCCGGCAAAGAAGGGAATGCTGCCAGCATCACGATTGCCCTATTATGCCTGCGCGCATTTTTCCGATATCTCGCCCTGTGGATTTTTTTACTGATCGGGTTTTATGTAATTTTTATTGCCGTCACCGGTTTGGCTTCCATCATGAAATGGGGAGCCCAATAATCTATAACAGCAAAACTTCAAAAATGAACACAACCCCAAGCCACTTATTCGAGTTGAAAATCGACGATTCCTCCAACAGTTACTTGCAGGAAACAGCCAAATGGGCAAAATTTCTTTCCATCCTGGGATTTGTTTTATGCGGCATCATGGTCCTGGTTGGATTAGGAATGGCCACTGCATTAAACGAAGTTCCCAGTATGTATGGAGGGGTCAGTTCCGTATTGTTTTCGGTCATCTATATTGCAATGGCTGCTCTTTATTTTTTCCCCTGCCTCTATCTTTATCGCTTTGCCGTTAATATGAAAAATGCATTGCAGGCCAACGAACCCGCTCAATTGCAGGAATCATTCAAGAATTTGAAATCAACCTTCCGATTTGTTGGAATTCTCACCATTATCGTTCTGGCTTTGTATGCACTGGTAATTGTGGGTGCCGGACTGGTGGCCGCCTTCAGTTTCTAACGGCAATTTCTGATAATTTATCCCAAACCGGGCATTATTGTCGCGACAGGTAATTGTAATCTTTCAAAAGTGCTTCCAGAAATTCAGTGGTATCCAGTTCCGTTTCAATTTTTAAAGCAGATTGCACTTTTCTGGCCACCTGATCAGCAACAGTATCGCCCGGTTTTTTTCTTGAATACATCAGCACCTGTTTTATGGTGTTCATGTCGCGGTCGCTCAGGTTCATCACCATGGGGAACTGTGGTTGGTAATCTTCTTCCACTTCGGTGAATACCGTGTTTTTCCAGTCCGATCTGGTATTGGTGTCAATCACAATGGTATCGGCCAGCAGATCTCCGATCCGTTGCGATTTGGGCGTCAGAATAAAACAGGCCAGTCCCGCAAAAAGTACCGGAAAAATATACCAGGGCCAGATCTGATAACTTATGGCGGCGAAAATCCAGAAAGGAAAATCCACCAGCCGGAAGAGCCAGCGGATCAGGTACTGGCTTACGGAAGCCTGTCCGCCTGAGGCCGCAATCACCTTTATGCGTAACAGCATTTTCCCGGGTGTCTGTCCATTCGTGATCCATTCGAACAGAAAGGAGTAGAGTAATACCGGCAGATAGCAAATAAAGGTAAAAAGGGTTCTGCCCGTCATACCCATTAGATGGCCAGTGGCATTTAAAAAGCGGTAAAAAATCCAGAAATACAGATATATGACAACGAGGTCCACTATCCAGGCCAGCAACCTTTTGTGAAAGGCACTGAGGGTGAATTCGATTTCTATATTAAAACCGGTATGTAATCGGGTTACAGGCATCGTGCGGCTGAAAAGATAATACCGCTTTCCAATATTTGGAAATAAAATTTTTCTATATTGCTGTGTTATGCGGGAAGGAAAATTCCTCCAACAGAATATCGCTAAATGGAAACGGATCCAGGAAGAACGTGCTTCCGGGCCGGATGAACTGGCCGATCAGTTTACCGAGCTGGTTAACGATCTCGGCTACTCGAAAACTTTCTACCCGAATAGTCGTGTTACCACTTATCTGAACGGACTCGCCAGTTCAAAATACCTGGCCATCTATCAGAATAAAAAGGAGGATGTGTCGAGGTTCCGGAAATTCTGGACTGTTGATCTGCCTCTGGTGGTGAGGGCCAATCATAAGTCATTGGCCTATGCCTTTCTCGTATTCTTCATTTTCGCCTTCATCGGTGCTTTTTCCACAGCCAATGATCAGGATTTCGTGCGCGGCGTACTGGGCGATACTTATGTTGAAATGACCGAAGATAATATCGCCAAAGGGGAACCTTTTGGCGTGTACAAAGGCACGGAACCCCTGTATATGTTTCTGGCCATCGCCTTAAATAATATCCAGGTGGCGGTTAAGACTTTTGTAATGGGATTGTTTGCCGGTGTTGGTACCATTTATATGTTGTTTTCGAACGGAGTGATGGTGGGCTGCTTCCAGTATTTTTTCTTTACGAAAGGACTGGGATGGGAATCGGTACTCGTGATCTGGATTCACGGCACCCTGGAAATTTCAGCCATTATCATAGCGGGGGCAGCCGGACTGATTATTGGCCGGAGCATACTTTTCCCCGGAACCTATACCCGCATGCAGTCTTTGCGGAGAGGCACGCGCGACGGTCTGAAAATTATGATCGGGTTGATACCTGTGTTCATTGCAGCCGCTTTTCTGGAGGGCTATATTACCCGCCATACCGACATGCCCGTTTGGCTCAGCCTGTTTATACTCGCCGCCTCGCTGTTCTTTATACTCTGGTATTTTGTCTATTATCCCATCCGGCTCGAAAAAAGGATAAGGGCGAAAGAGAAAGATTAAACCTTGTATTCTGAAAAAACGGATTCCATACCTGATCCTATGCGTTGTTTCCCTTTTGTTGGGGAGTCCGATAGCTATTGCCCGGAACACCCCCGAACTCCAACCCGCCTTTGTTGATTCAGTAAAAAGACAGAAAGATTTTGAATATGCAAACGATCCCGCTTACTGGGTAAAACCCTCGGAACCGGTATCGGGCAAATCGAATTCGTTTTTGGACTGGCTCGCGGCTGGAGGAATCCGGATGATTTTTTACCTGATGGTTACCGTTGTGGTGGTGCTGCTGATGTATCGGCTGCTGTCGATGAAAAACCTGCTTCCCTTCCAATCACGGTCAAAATCTGTGCGCCGCACCCGAATGGCCGTCAGTGAGGAAACGGAACCTGATATGGACCATCTGCTTTCTACAGCAGAGCAAAACGGTGATTTCCGCGAGGCGGTTCGCTTGCAGTATCTCTCGTTGTTGTATTACCTGCGCGACAGGAACCTGATCGAATATCGTCCTGAATGGACCAATACCAATTATCTGTCTATGTTCCGGAAACATGCGCAATACCCGGCTTTTCATCAGCTGACCCGCATTTATGAATATGTATGGTATGGCGGATTTGATACCGACCAGGAGAAGTATGAATTGATTCGCGGAGAGTTTGCAAAATTCAGGAATAACCTATGAAAACGAACCTGCGCCCATCCATATTATTTCTCTGCCTGTTGGTTGTGACGGGATGCTTTTCCGGCAAGAAAAAGCTGAATGAGCGGCCGAGCCTGTGGTACAAGGATAAAGTTCCCTATGGCACCTGGTTCGCTTATAACAGTCTGATAAAACTTTATGGCGACAGCACACCGGTTCTGATACGTGACTATTCGATCGAAGCGGATGCCTTTAACCAGGCTTATGCCGATACCGTGGTGAGCAAGTATTTTGATTCAGTGGGCGCCGATATCGCTGTTGATTCGGTGGGAGCTGTGGCAGCGTCCGAAGTGGATAAAGTTGACGAAGAATATACCGGGGATGACGATTATGAGGATCCAACCCGTCAGCTCTATGTGGTAGTGGGATTCAGATTCTACCCCTCACAGGAAGAAATTGCCCATCTGCTCAATTATGTTTCCTATGGCAATCATCTGCTGGTTTCCTCACTGTCGATGAACACCCCTTTTCTCGAGAAAATGGGACTAAGACTGGAAGCAGAGTTCTTCGACAGCAGCGAGGGCGATACGGTGATTTACCGGCAGCGTCCCGACACCCTGCAGGCCTATCAGGAATATGGTTACCCCGGTTTTAATATCAAGCAGTATTTCGCCATTTCGGATTCTACGAAAAACTGGACCGTGCTGGGAACCACTGAGTCGGGAAAGGCGAATTGCATACGCATACAGCACGGATGGGGTACCATCACCCTGCAGTGCAATCCCTATCTGCTGAGCAATTTTTTCCTGCTTCATAAGGAGAACAACAGTTTATGGACATCCATGCTGGATGGTATTTCCGGACCCTTCAGCATCATCTGGTGGGATACCTATTTCCGCAAAAGAAAGGATACGCCGAAAGGATTTTCCGCTCTTGGCGTGCTGATGCAGTTTCCCTCCTTGAAATGGGC
>DATCJQ010000391.1:0-19880 GCA_036562745.1 Flavihumibacter sp. | reverse complement strand
GCCACCACCAGTACAGGGCCCATGATATTGGGAAGGATATGCCGGAGGATGATGCGCATATCGCGATAACCCAATGCCCGCGCGGCTTCCACGTATTCGAGATTTCGCATCGCGATTAACTGTCCGCGTACCAGGCGCGCCACGTTCACCCACATGGTCAGTCCCACCGCAATAAACACCTGCCAGAACCCCTTGCCCAGAAGCAGCGTGATGGCAAATACCAGCAGCAGGGTGGGAATACTCCAGATCACGTTGATCAGCCAGGTGATGGCCTGATCGTACCGTCCGCCGTAATAACCGGCCAGCGTACCCAGGAGGAGGCCAATCGTAAGGGATAGCAGCATCGCGATGCCGCCAACAAGCAAACTGATCCGCGTGCCGATGATAAGACGGCTTAAAATATCGCGACCAAATTTATCGGTGCCCAGATAAAATTTCTGACGTACAATATGGGTGCCGGCATCGAACCCGCCGAATGCCTGCAGACTCGCGGATTTCCGGTCATAGATTCCCTCATCAATATATTGCCGATAAATCAGCGAATCGCCCTGCACCTCCCAGTTTCCGATCGGAATAAATTGGAAAGGATCCGGCTGTCCGGATACCGTGCGTTCCAGCCAATTTCGCTTTGGCGGCTGCGGTGATTTGGGGATCAGCAGAAAATCCTGCGTAAACCCCGGTGAGCGGCTCGCGATCTCTACGATCATGCGATTGGCATGGGGACTGCTATCCGGACTGATCCAATACCCTGCAATCGCGAGGAAAAGGGCCAGCAGACTGATGCATCCTCCGAGCACAGCGGCGGGCTGACGGATCAGTTTGGACCAGATTGAAAGCGGAGCAGTTTGCGACATGCAATAAAAGTACGCAATTAGCGCACTTCTCTGCCCTTCCACTGATAGGAACCGAATTGTCCGAATGTTCCCGCAATCACCGTGTAAATAATATGCGCCGGCTGGAAGAGTGGAAAAATTATCACCAGCTTACCGAGACCAAAGAATCGTCCCACGCTAAACATGAAAGGCCATTCGATAAGGATCTTGATAAGCAGCAGTCCAACCGAACACCACCAATACTCAGGAAAGAAGATCGTGGCGATGAGAATTCCGAGCAGCAAAAGGTTCACCATATATACGAGCGCCAGCACCAGTTGGATACTCCATTCTGTATAAGCCCTTGCTTTGCTGGCCCAACGGATCCGTTGCCGGAAGAACTCTCTCCAGGAAGGCATGGGTGCTGTATCAACGATGGCCGCGCGTGATTTGAGATAGCCCGTTTTACCGGGAAAGCGGGCCGTGATTTTCTGCATCAGGAACATGTCATCGCCCGAAGCTAGATCGTCTACTCCGGCGAAACCATTCACGGCAGTGAATGCCGCTTTTGTATAGGAGAGATTGGCCCCGTTACACATCGCGTGCAAACCGCGGGAATGCGAGGCGCCGGTGATGCCCTGCAGGCTCAGAAAATCCAATGCCTGGAATTGCGCGAGCCAGGAATTTACCGGGTGAATCCGAACCGGCGCGGCCACCAGCATCAGGCCGTTTTGTTGTTGGTAACGCACATGCTCACTGATCCATTGTGGTGGCAGTATACAATCGGCATCGGTGGTGATGATCAGTTCGCCGCTGGCATGCTGAATGCCCGTTTCAATCGCTTTCTTTTTATAGGAATTGATATGCCGTGGCGATAAGATCGCGCGCAGTTCAACCAACTGAACGCCGTTTTTCGCATACTCACGCACTATATCGGCTGTTGCATCTTCGGAAAAATCATCCACCACGATACATTCGCGTAAATGAGGAGGATAATCCTGCTGAAGATAAGATTCGATGCATTGCCGGATTGCAGCGGCTTCGTTGCGTGCGGGAATGATTACCGTGACTTTAATGTTTGGATTCGGTTGTCCGGCAGCGTTAGTAGTATGCGGAATCAGCTCGGGTAAAGACTTCCAGCCCTTGTGATAATAAATGATCAGTGCGGCATAGGCCAGCAGGAGCAGGGACGATATGAATGCAAGTGCGATCATCTGGCATTAATCAGAATCCGGGCAATATTAGGGGCAATTGCGGGATCGAGCAAACGATGTCCCGTTTTCAGGATATGGGTCTGCACCAGCTGCGGCAGGGCCGATTGAATCCAGCGGGCGCCTTCGGGGCGGATAATCCGGTCGAGCTCCCCAAAGAACTGCACAATCGATATCTGGTGTTCCTGTAGTATGCGCACCAGTTGTTTTTTATCAGGATGGCATTTCCGGTAGCAGGTCCATCGATCGTAGAGTGCCTGCCTTTCCGTGGGGTCGTTCAGGAAATAGCCCGCGAATTTGTAACGGCTGCGATCCACCAGGCGAATGCGCCGTGCGAGATCAAATCCCTTTAGCAAAATCTTCGGCCTTTCCATCACGATTTTGAAAATTCGGTTGCCCATACCCGTTTGAGTGGCAAAACGGTACCATGGATTGATCACCCACCCGTCGGGTGCCATCAGCCAGATGGATTTGATCCGCTCGGGGATTTCGGTCACCAGGGTGATTGCGAGTCGGCCGCCCATGCTGTAACCGGCGAGGGTGATCTGGCTGATCGAATACTTGGTAAGAAAAAGTTGGGTCATATCGGCCAGGTCGGAGGGGAGCATGCAGTCTTCCGACCAGGTTGTTTCGCCGTGAAGGGGCAGATCGGGACAGATAAAACGATACCGGTCGCCCAGTATTTCGGCCAGGGCCCGGAAAGATTCGCCCGATTCGCCATAGCCGTGGAGGGCCAGAACCCAATCGGGACCGGTGCCATAGAGTTGATAATGAATGGTTTTCTGGCGAAACTGTAGGATCATGGCCTGATTTCTTTCACCGCCGAAATTAATTGGAAAAGATTGCAGGAGTCAAAATATTTCAGTAGATTTGGATAGTTGTTTAACTAACTATATGCCAAACAACCAATTTAAGAGAGGAGAACTATACAGTTTCATTACGGGTAAGGCTTCAATCGCGATCGCGCGGAGGTTGCAGAAGAAATTTAATAATGCCCAATTGAATCTGACAATCGAACAGTGGAGTGTGTTGTATCATTTGTGGAAAAAGGACGGGATTAGTCAGCAGGAATTATGTAACGCCACGTTTCGCGACAAACCAAGTATAACGCGGCTGGTGGACAATCTTGAAAAACTCAAATTGGTGAAAAGGGTTTCCTCCAAGGAAGACAGGAGGATAAACATGATTTACCTCACGCCGGAAGCGCGCAAGATGCAGGACCAGTCGATGGAGCTGGCGGAGGAAACTTTGAATGAGGCCCTGGTTGGTGTGCCCGCTGATCAGATCGAGATCTGTAAAGCGGTATTGCAAATTGTTTACGATAACCTTAAGTAAAATAAATACCTATGTCCAGTACATCCCAACAAGCTGCCGTCCTGAAAGGAGGAGAATGGCTGATCAAGGAAAGCTCTCCGTTCGATACATTTATTCCCGAAGATTTCAATGAAGAGCAACAAATGGTGAAAGATATGTGCGCCAGTTTTCTGGACACGGAAGTGTTGCCGATAGTGGATCGTATTGATACACTGGAGCCGGGGCTGATGCCCTCGCTGGTGGAGAAAGCCGGTGAGCAGGGATTGCTGGGGGCCGCCATTCCGGAGGAGTTCGGCGGACTGGGCAAGGACTTCATAACGGCCACGCTCATTAACGAGGGACTGGGAGGAGGATTTTCCTTCTCTGTTGCGGTGGCTGCGCATACCGGTATCGGTACCCTGCCGATTCTTTATTTCGGCACTCCCGAGCAGAAAGCGAAATATATTCCCAAGCTGGCTACGGGCGAATGGAAGGGTGCTTACGGTTTGACCGAACCCAACTCCGGTTCCGATGCCCTGGGTGCGAAAACCACTGCCAAACTCAGCGAAGACGGTAAGTACTATATCCTGAACGGGCAGAAATGCTGGATCACCAACGGTGGTTTTGCAGATGTGTATACCGTGTTCGCCAAAGTGGATGGCGATAAGTTCACCGGTTTCATCGTGGAGCGCGGAATGGAAGGATTTACACAGGGACAGGAGGAGCACAAGATGGGTATCAAGGGTTCATCCACTGTTCAATTGTATTTCCAGGATTGTAAAGTGCCTGTTGAAAATGTGCTGGGTGAAATCGGAAAGGGACATATCATCGCCTTTAATATCCTCAATATTGGCCGTTTGAAACTTTGTGCAGCCACCCTGGGTGGTGCCAAACGCGCGCTTAATACTTCGATCGAGTATGCGAATACCCGCGAACAGTTTAAACAACCCATCAGCAATTTTGGCGCAATCAAAAACAAGATTGCCGAGATGGCCACACGGATATGGATATGCGAAACAGCCCTGTATCGTACCAGCAAATGGATCGATAACAAGGAAGCCGAACTGCTGGGAAGCGGAAAGCCCTTTAACGAGGCGCTGCTGGGTGCGGCCGAGGAATACGCCATCGAATGTGCCATCCTCAAAGTATTCGGTAGTGAGGTACTGGATTATGTAGTGGACGAGGGCGTGCAAATCCATGGTGGAAATGGTTTCAGCGATGAGTACGGCATTTCGAGAGCTTATCGCGACAGCCGGATCAACCGCATTTACGAGGGTACCAACGAAATCAACCGTCTGCTGGCCGTTGACATGGTGCTGAAACGCGCTATGAAGGGTAAACTGGATCTGATTAATCCCGCTATGGGCGTGATGAAGGAGCTGATGAGCATTCCCGATTTCGGTTCAGGCGATGAGCAACCCTTCGATGCCGAGAAGAAAGCAATCACCAATTTCAAGAAAGCCATTTTGCTGGCTGCCGGTGCGGCGGTTCAAAAGCTGCAGATGAAGATCGAATCAGAACAGGAGATCCTCATGAATATTGCCGATATGGCCATCCTCACGTTCAATGCTGAATCGGCATTGCTGCGTGTAATGAAGCTGGTGGATCAGCGTGGGGAAGCTGCCTGTCAACTTGAACTGGATATCCTGCGCAGCTATATCTACGATGTGGCCGATCAGATCAGCAAATACGGTAAGGATGCAATCAATGCCTTTGCCGAGGGCGACGAACAACGTATGATGCTGCTCGGTATCAAACGCTTCACCAAGGTGGCTCCCTTTAACAGCAAGGCAGCCAAGCGTCGCATTGCGGAGAAGATTCTGACCGATAACAAGTATCCGCTGTAAATACACAAGTTTTCGCTGCAATCACATAAGTTTTCGCTGTAATCACACAAACAATCGATCGCAGTTGGTTCCACCTGGTTGGAATCGGCTGCGATTTTTTTGGACCTGGTTGGTCATCCGTAGTTCAGATATCCTTTGTAGTTTCACCGGGTAAACGAAGAATTATGGGAAATCAATCTCGGAGGGATTTCATTTCCAACACCGGAAAAGCTACGATTATGGGCGGACTTGGCCTGGCTGCAGCACCCGCTGCGGATGCCGGTAAGCTGGAAAAGAGTTTTATTCACCATGTATTTTTCTGGTTGAAGAACCCTTCCAGCGAAGAAGATAAAAAGCAACTGATTGAAGGGCTTCGCAAGCTCACTAAAGCCAAAACCATTTCCTCCTGGCATATTGGCGTGCCGGCTGATACCCATCGCGATGTAATTGAACGGAGTTACCAGGTCTCCTGGATGCTGCTTTTCAAATCCGATGCCGATCAGGCGGCTTATCAGATTGATCCCGTCCACCTCAAATTTGTGGAAGAGTGCAGCCATCTCTGGGAGAAGGTGATTGTGTACGATAGTGTGCAGGCTTAGGGTACCACCCGCGGTCTGCCCCGACTTTGCCTTCCAGTTTTCCGGGATCAGCGATTCCTCAGCAATCCCGCCGCGGCCTCATCTACCATCCAGATCGTTTCGCCACTGGTGGACTGAATCGATTGCGATGGATATTCATGGATATCGATCGGACCTTCCAGTACCGAAGCCAGTGCTTTTGCCTTCCCCTCGCCGGTAGTGAGGAAGAGAATGCAGGCAGATGCATTGGCCACCGGTCTTGTGATGGTCACCCTGAACATATCCTGCTTCTCCAGGAAAAATGCACTGCACCATTTGCGGGTTTCGTCGATCGCTTCCGTATGTGGGAACAGGGAAAGCGTGTGTGCATCATCGCCCATGCCCAGGATCAGCAGATCGAAGCTGTGGGTTTTGCCATCAAAATATTGGTGCAGAATACGTTCATAGTGGGCAGCTGATTCGGAAGGATCGCTGAAATCCGTGCGCATGATGTGGATCTGATCCTCGGGAATCGCCACATGGTTCAGCAGCGTATCATAGGCCATGCGGGCATTGTTGCGCTCATCCTCCAAGGGAACATAACGCTCATCTCCCCAGAATACATGGATTTTTGACCAGTCCACCTGCTCCACCAGCGGAGCCGATGCCAGCAGTTGGTGCAGACGCTTGGGCGTGGACCCGCCCGACAGGCAGATCGCGAACCGGTCCCGCTGCCCCAGCACTTCCTTAATCCTTTCTACAATGAACCGGGCTGCTTCCTGCGCCACGGCCTCTCCGTTTGGTAAAATTCTTAGATTCATGGGTGAAATTTACGTCCCGTCGGGTACCCGACGGGTAAGTTATAGTGAAGCCCAGTTGCGGCCGTCGCGGGCAATCAGGGCTTCGGCGTCTTCGGGTCCCCAGGAGCCGGGTGCATAGTTGGGGAAATCCACCGGTGCACGGTTGCTCCAGGCTTCCAGGATCGGCATGATCACTTTCCATGCGGCAGCCACCTGGTCTTCACGCATAAAGAGGGTGGCATTGCCTTCCATCACATCCAGTAGCAGGGTTTCATAAGCTTCGGGTTCGTTATCATCGTAGGCATCCTTGTAGTTGAAGATCATATCCACCGGACTCAGGGTCAGGTCTTGTCCGGGGCGCTTGGCCTGGAACCGCAGCCGGATATCCATCTCGGGAGCGATGCTGATTGTAAGCCTGTTGGCTCTCCAGGTTTCCGCTGATTCGGGCGGGAAGGCATAATTTGGTGCGGCCTTGAACTGTACGGTTATGATCGTCTCTTTTTCTGCCATCCGTTTACCGGTGCGCACGTAGAAGGGAACATCCTGCCAGCGCCAGTTATCGATATAGAATTTCACGGCCGCGAAGGTTTCCACGGTGGAGTCGGCGGCCACATTTTTTTCCTCGCGATAACCGATCACCTGCTTGCCTTTCATCCATCCGCCGCTGTATTGTCCGCGTACCGCGAATTTGTGTACTTCATCTTTAGAGATCTTGCGGATGGCATGTAGCACATCCACTTTTTTGTTTCGGATTTCATCGGCATCGAAGCTCACAGGGGCTTCCATGGCTACCATACAGAGCAGCTGCAGGATATGGTTCTGCACCATATCGCGGAGGGCACCGGAATTTTCGTAGAAATCGCCCCGGCCTTCAACGCCCACGGTTTCGGATGCGGTGATCTGAACATGGTCGATATAGTTGCGGTTCCAGATCGGTTCAAAGAGTGCGTTGGCAAAGCGGAGTGCCAGGATATTCTGAACGGTTTCTTTTCCGAGGTAGTGATCGATGCGGTAAATCTGTTTTTCGTCGAACATGCTGGCCAGGAGCTTGTTCAGGGCCAGGGCACTATCGAGATCGTGTCCGAAGGGTTTTTCCACCACCACGCGGGTGCACTTGGTATCGGCGCAGATATTCAGCGGACCGAGTTTGCTCACGATTCCCGCCACCAGTTGCGGTGCCACCGCCAGGTAAAAAATCACGTTGGGATGCTCGCCGTATTCGGCTTCCTTCTCCTTAACGATTTCGGCAATCTTCTGATAATCCTCCTCGTTTTGTGCGTCCATCTGCAGGTAGGATACATGATTGGCGAACACCTGCCATTTGCCACCCTGATCGTCGCCGCGACGGCTGAACTGCTCGATACCGTTGAACAAATGCTGACGATAGGAGGCATCATCATACGGACGACGACCGATTCCCACGATATCAAATTTTTCGGGCATCCATTCGTCGATAAACAGATTGTAGAGTGCGGGGGAAAGTTTCCGATGGTTCAAATCACCACTGCCGCCGAAAATGAAAATCAGGGAAGATGGTGGTCTTTTATGTGAAGCAGACATTGTACTGTTTGTTTTATCGTTTTTCTAGGTCCACTGGGTATGGAATTTTCCGTCGCGATCGATGCGCTCATAGGTGTGAGCGCCGAAATAATCGCGCTGGGCCTGCAGCAGGTTGAGCGGCAGACGTCCGGTTGTAAAGGCATCGAAATAGGTGAGGGCCGTCATCAGTCCGCCGGCAGCAATGCCCATGGATGATGCGAGTCCCACTGTTTTCCGGAGCGATACCACCGACTTATTCACCAGCGTAGCGATTTCCTGATCGAGCAGGAGATTGCTCACTTCGGGGTTACGCTGGTAAGCTGCATAGAATGTTTCCAGCAGGGTAGAGCGGATGATACATCCTCCGCGCCAAACCTTCACGGCATTATGCAGGGGGATATCCATGGCCAGGTCTTTCGATGCAGTGTGCAGCATGGCCATTCCCTGTACATAGGAAAGTATGATGGCGGAATAAAGCGCTTTGCGGCAATCCTCGGCCAGTTGTTTTTTGAAAGTGCCACCGATTTCAGAAGGAGCTGCAGAGGCCAGCAGGTTATCGCCCAGTGATTTCTGAAGTTGATCAGCTGCCTCGCGATCCGCTTTCAGTGCGGAAAGATTTCGCATAGTCACGGCCATGTCAATCGTGGGGATGGCCACTCCGAGATTCATGGCGATCTGCGAAGTCCACTTACCGGTTCCCTTCGCACCTGCTTTATCGAGAATGATATCCACCAGGTCATTACCGGTTTCGGGATCGGGCTGTTTGAAGATGGCAGCCGTAATCTCGATCAGATAAGATTTCAGTTCGGCATCGTTCCATTCCGAGAAAAGTTCATGCAGTTCCTTATTGCGGAAACCTCCGGCGCGGCGCAGCAGATCATACACTTCGCAGATGAGTTGCATGATCGCATATTCGATACCGTTATGCACCATTTTTACGAAATGTCCGGCTGCACCCTTACCCATATAGTCCACGCAGGGTTCGCCATTCACTTTGGCCGCAATGGCCGAGAGAACAGGCTTAAGCTGGTGCCAGGCGTTTTCGTCGCCACCGGGCATCATGGACGGACCGGTGCGTGCGCCTTCTTCACCACCTGATACGCCAATTCCGATGAAATGAATACCCTTGGGTTGCAGGTATTCATAACGGCGAAGCGTATCCGAATAGTAGGTATTGCCACCGTCGATGATGATATCGCCCTTGCTCACGAGGGGCAGCAGGCTTTCGATCACATCATCCACCGGTTTACCGGCAGGAACCAGAATCATGATGCGGCGCGGGGTGGAGAGGGACGCTACCATTTCTTCGAGCGTATTCACCCCTTTAACAATAGTGCCGGGTGTTGCGGCAGCCTCAAAATCGCTGGTCTTTTGAGGATCTTTATCGAAGCCGATGGCTTTAAATCCATGGTCGGCTATATTCAGCAGGAGATTGCGGCCCATTACGCCCAATCCCACCATACCGAAATCAAAGGTTTGGTTGTCCATTGCAGTTCGTTGGGATAGGCCGCAAAGGTAAGCAGCAATGCCCTATTTAATGCCAGCATTCTGTCATTTGAGGTGCAGGCCGATTATTTTCCGGCCTTATAACCCCTTACTGCATAATACAATATGTATAAATATGCCGGTGCCGTGCAAAGGAAGAAAGAGAGATTATTCGATAATCCGGCGCCGTGATTCACGTCTTTCAGCCATCCGTAGAGCGGCGGAACGATGGCGCCTCCGGCAATACCCATGATCAGGAAAGCCGATCCGATTTGGGTGAATTTGCCCAATCCGTCGATCGCCAGCGGGAAAATGGCAGGCCACATCAGGGCGTTGGCCAATCCCAGTGCCGCGATAAAAATGATAGCCGTATATCCGCTGGTGAAATAAATCCCGATAGAAAGAAGGATACCGAGGATAGCCGAATAACGGAGGGCGTCCTGCTGGGAAATGAATTTGGGGATGGTGAAAATTCCGATCACGTACCCGATCAGCATTGCGAAGAGGGTGAATGAGGTGAAATATTTGGTTTCGCTGAGGCTCATCCCCATGGAAGTTCCGTAGGTTCCGATGGCATCACCGGCCAGCACTTCCACGCCCACATAGAGGAAAAGGCAGAGCACTCCCAGCATAAGGTGGGGATACGCAAAGGGCGAGGTGCGGGCTTTGGCCGTGCCGTTCGCATCTTCCTTCGGTTCTTCGATTTCGGGGAGTCCGGAGCGATAGGTCAGGAATGCCAGTATCACGAGACAGATCGCGATCACAATATAGGGAGGGATGATTCTTGCAGTCAATTCTTCCAGGTGCTGCGCCTTAATCAGGGGATCGGTAGCTGCCAGCACTTGCTCTTCGATACCCTGCGCATCTTTCAGTACGATGGCACCCAGGATAATGGGACTCAGCATTCCGGCCACCTTATTACAAACGCCGAGGATACTGATACGCTTGGCGGCACTTTCTATGGGCCCCAGAATACTCGCATAGGGGTTGGAAGCGGTTTGCAGCAGGGCCAGACCTGCGCCCTGAACGAATAAGCCGGTCAGGAAGAGCGGGAAACTGCGCCCATTGGCAGCCGGGATAAACAGCAGCGAGCCCAGAGCCATCACGGCCAGACCGAGGGACATGCCGTTCTTGTATCCGGATCTTTTCAGAATCCAGGCAGACGGAATGGCAAGGAAAAAATAAGCCATGTAGAAGGCTGTTGTTACAAAGAATGCCTGCATGTCGGATTCGAGCTCACAGGCCAGTTTCAGAAAGGGGATCAGGGTGCTGTTCAGCCAGGTGATAAAACCAAAAATGAAAAACAGCACGGCAATAATAGCCAGTGCGTAGGCTTGCGAGTTAGACTTGGGTTGATTCATGCTTACTTATTCTGGGCCTTAAAATACTACGTTCATCATAAAATTAGGTACGCAAACGATTCCGTACGTAATTTTGCAAGCTTTAATTGATCAGATTGAAAAACGGGAAAGCAGCGCTGGGGTTTATTTTTATTACACTCATCATTGATGTAACAGGATTGGGAATCATCATACCTGTGATTCCGAAACTCATTTCAAAATTAATCGGCGGGGATGTGAGTGATGCGGCTACCTATGGCGGGTGGCTGGGGTTCGCCTATGCCATCACGCAGTTCGTTTGCGCGCCCATCCTCGGGAATCTCAGCGATCGGTTCGGTCGTCGCCCCGTGTTACTCTTATCACTGGCCGGCTTCGGAATCGACTATGTGTTCATGGCTTTTGCCCCCACGATCGGGTGGCTGTTTGTGGGAAGAATCATCGCCGGACTCTTTGGAGCCAGCATTACAACGGCATCTGCATATATAGCCGATATCAGTACCCCGGAAAACCGGGCACAGAATTTCGGATTGATCGGCGCGGCTTTCGGACTTGGATTTATTATCGGGCCGGTTATCGGAGGGATATTGGGTGAATATGGTCCCACTATTCCTTTCCTGGCCGCAGCAGCACTCAGCCTGGTTAACGCACTCTACGGTTATTTTATCCTGCCCGAGTCGCTTCCACTGGAGAACCGCCGGAAATTTGATTGGAAAAGAGCCAATCCGCTTGGGTCGTTCAAACATCTGAGAAAATATCCCGCCATATCCGGACTGGTACTATCGTTTGTGCTGATCTATATTGCGGCGCATGCGGTGCAGACTACCTGGACCTATTACTGTATCGAAAAATTCAACTGGTCGGAGCAGATCATCGGTTATTCACTGGGGTTTGTGGGATTGATGATTGCACTGGTTCAGGGCGGACTGATCCGCATTGTGGTACCCCGGCTGGGCTATCAGCGAAGCGTGTACACCGGTCTGTTTCTGTACAGCCTGGGATTGCTCCTCTACGGATTTGCGACTGAAAGCTGGATGATGTTTGCCTTTACCATCGTGTATTCCCTTGGCGGAATCACCATGCCAGCGATTCAGGGCATCATATCCACGGCTGTGCCGCCGAATGAACAAGGCGAGCTGCAGGGTGGACTAACCAGCCTGATGAGTGCCACATCTATTGTTGGACCGCCCTTTATGACGAGCCTGTTTTCTTATTTCACCAGGCCTGATGCGCCGGTATATTTTCCCGGGGCGCCCTTCCTAGTGGCCGCAGTGATGGTATTGATAAGCGGATTACTGGCCCGCAAAGCCTGATGCATATGTTAATGTTTCTGCAGCAAATGCTATTCATTTGGCGGTGCAGATATTTCGGCATAGCTTTGCGCAGTTATTGAGTTATTGATCCCGGACTTTACCGAGTTATTCTGCTACGCATTTTCTGCTATCTGAGTTCTCCCCGCCCGTATCGTTTGCTCATTTTTATTTATTATTTTTTTATTTACATGAACATTTACGTTTCAAATCTGAGCTTCAATGTTGAAGACGAAGACCTGAGAGAATTTTTCGCTGAGTATGGCGAAGTAACATCTGCCCGTGTTATCATGGACAAATTCACCAACAAAAGCCGTGGTTTCGGTTTTGTGGAAATGCCCGATGACGAAGCTGCACAAAAAGCCATTGCTGAACTCGATGGTGGTATGGTAGAAGGTCGCGCTATCCGTGTAACTGTTGCCAAGCCTCGTGAAGAGCGCAGCAATAGCAACGGTGGTGGTAATCGTCGTTCTTTCAGCAACAGCGGAAGCCGTTGGTAATTTATTGAGATTCGCCACAAGGTGAATCCAAAAAAAGCCGGTCGGATTTAATTCGACCGGCTTTTTTATTTCAAATAGTCAGGATGTTTCGAAGTCAGACCCTCCTTAACGAAACCAATCTCCCCCTTCCCCCTTCTCCGTTCCCCTTTCTCCCTTTACTCAACAATCCGCTCCATACGGGTGAGTTTACCTTCCACATTGAAGCCTTCGAGAATAATTCTCCAGCGTTTGGTGGTATCATTATTATAAACCGTGAAAAGAAAACGTCGGTTATCCTTATCCGTTATAATGAACGGATTCCAGTATAATGTTGTACGATGATCCTCCTGATCATGGCTCGGTTCGTAGCGCATGTAATCGGGTGAATAGAATTCCTTCTGTGCAATATATCCGGGCAGATTGGCAAAATTCAAACCCTTCACATTATCGTTGGAAGGACCTCCTTTTTTGGTGTACACCGCAATCGCACCGCCACTTCCGCCACCGGGTGCACCCAGGAAGGGTGGGCGGAATACCTTGATCATCGCAACATCCGACATCGGAATGTTCTGGATCATAGATACATCGCTGATCATCTCGTTGAGGAAGAGGGTGGGAGAACCGCCGCGCCAGCTCATACTCATATTGGTACCCTGCCCTGTGA
Source organism: Flavihumibacter sp. (assembly GCA_036562745.1). Lineage (GTDB taxonomy): Bacteria > Bacteroidota > Bacteroidia > Chitinophagales > Chitinophagaceae > Flavihumibacter. The sequence goes on along the minus strand of DATCJQ010000391.1, from coordinate 6,567 downwards.
TCTGCAATCCCGCTACCTTTCCCTGCAGGTAGTTGAGAATAGTGAGTGCTCCACGGGCCGAGATATCATCTTCGGTAATGAAGGTATAATCATTGGAACCACGGAATAATCCGGATGTGTATTCCTCTTCCATTTTTTCTGCCTTGGATTTCACCTTGGCTGTAACGGTTACGCCTTCCAACGTTTTCACCTTATTGGCGGCCTCGAGTGCTGCCAGGTTTTTCTCGCTCATCAACAGACTCTTTTCCACCGCTTTGGGATCAAGGCGGGTGAAAATGGGAACAGGCTTCTTGTTATCAAAGGGAGGTGGAATCTGCAGGAAAGAGGTCTTTACATCCACCAGCGCCTTAGTGGTAAGCACCTTATTTTTATCATTATTGAATTGATAAAACAGCTTGGCCGTATCATAGAAAATCATTCCGCCCAGCTCAAAGGTTCCGTCGCTGGCAATGGGAATGGTCATAAATTGCTGTCCGCCACTTTTTAGCGTGAGGATCCCCGTTAGTTCCTGGTTCACCAGCTCACTTTTGGTCAGGCCATTGATTTTTCCCTGAGCAGTAATATAGTCTTCGGGCTTATGCTTGATTTCAGGAAACTTACCTGCCAGCACTTCCTCCCACTTGAATCTTCTCCAGCCATTGGTCATCATAACCAAATCGAGATGACGTGTAACAGAATCCGCTTCACTGGAGAAATAATAGCCAGGTTCATGGATATAACCCCTGATATCGGCACTCAGCAATAAACCGGAGTAGATATCTTCTTCCCCTTTCTGAACGGGATTGATATCCGCATCTGTAATGGACAGGGAGAGATTGCACTGAATTTCATCCGGCACATCCACCTGAATTACATTGCGATCACGTTTTTTCATGCCTTTCAGCGGCACGTTCAGATCGGAAATGAAATAATAATCCTGTTTGTTAACGAAAACAATCCGCTCGGCCAGGGGTTTATTATCGTTGGTGAAAAGCGTAATCTGTACAATGCCTGAGGGTACATGATCTACCGGGATGATGGATTTCACTTCAGCAGATTTGGCGAGGTTCACTTTAGCACGATAGATCATCTGCTGCTGGGTTTGAGCCACTACCTGCACGGTTTCGTACAGCGGTGCTTCGCCATCCTTGCGTTTGATCGCGTACTGAATGCCTCCGGCAAGGATATCGGCAGATAATACCAATCCCTTTGCTTTGGCTGCGGGCAGGTTTTTCGTTTGTGCCTTTCCGTTAGGATCCTTCCAAACTGCTTTATAGGTTTCTCCGGGTGCGGGTTTGAAATCGATAAAGCCCATGCCATTGTGTACACTGGTGAAACTGGCCACCTTGGCACCCTTGGAGTTTTGGATATCGCCGCTCACTTTTATAGGAAATCCCTTATGATCGGTGGCTTTGAATGCCAGGCGTGATTCCACTCCCTGTACCAGGTCGCCGCCTTCGGGAAAGAAATCCAGATAAAATTGCGGAGCCGTGGCAGCCGGCCTGGCCGCCGTTGTTTGCGGATCCCTGGGCTGAAGGATGGGAATGGTTTTGGTATAAATAAAGTTGGGATCAAAATTCAGCATCCAGCGGGTATAGGCACGGATATGAACCAGCGAATCTTTAAAGGATGCAGGCAGATCAAATGCTGCGGCGGCACCCCCCACGGCAATGGGACTGATTTTCCGTTCGAGCACATTGCCGGCGGCATCCACCAGTTCGGTATATAGGTTTTTGCTCAGTCCGCTTACAGACGGGCCCACCATGATATAAGCTTTCAGCCAGATTGTTTCGCCCGGTGTATATGCGCTTTTGTCGTAATGCACATAGATTTTTTCCTGGGGGTATTCGGCATCCAGTTTCATGAGTGTAGAATCAATGAGCTGGGCCTGCAGACTGCCGCTCAGGAAAACGGATAGAACAAGAACAATCAGGTGTCGGATTTTCACGTGCTTCATATACTGTTTTGCTTCAATCATGTCCAATATCCTTCATTTTTTTGAAATGATACCGATGCGACGGCATTTCCATAATCAAACAAAATTTTTGCCGAAAACCTTCGAATACCATTTTCTCAACGGAAGCGTTCGAATTTCTTAACGGAAACGTTCGAAGAACTCCCAGGTACGCAGGAGTTGATCCATCCGCTGACGGTTATTACCCGAACGGGTGATCTCATGGGTGGCTCCCGGGTGCCGCACATATTCCACCGGTCTTTCCAGAATCTTCAGGCTCTTGTAAAGTTGCTCGCTCTGGATTACACCGGTTCTCAGATCATTTTCACCATGAAAAATGATATAGGGCGTGGTAATCTTATCAACATAATTGATGGGTGATTCGCGCTCCAGGATTTCGAGTACTTCCGGCTGCCAGGGATAGCCCCCAAAATAATTGGGTACCAGTCGCCATGCATTGCCCTCACCCATAAAAGTACGCAGGTCATACACACCGCGCTGTGAGCAACCTGCTTTGAAGCGCTTATCATGTGCCAGGATATAAGCCACCAGGTAACCGGCATAGGAACCCCCGCTCACGAAAAGCTGGTCCTTATCGCCCCAGCCCTGCTCCAAAGCTTTGTCCAGTGCAGTTAGTACATCCGACATGGGACCTTTGGACCAGTCGTTGATATTGCCGCGCAGGAAATCCACGCCATAGCCGCCGGAGCCGCGCGGATTCGAGTATACCACCCCGTAACCCTTGCTGCACCAATACTGGAATTCGTGCCACATGGATCCTTCTCCTGGTCCCCACATGGCAGATGGCCCTCCGTGGATTTGCAAGAGCACCGGATATTTCTTGCCGGCCTCGAAGCCAACCGGTTTCATCACCCAGTATTCAACGGTTTGTCCCTTTTCATTTACAAAACTGAATTTCTCGGGGATGGATATCTTTTTCTGTGCCACCCAATCCTGGTTGAAGGAGCTGATCCGCTTTTCATTTTTGCCTTGCAAATCGGCAGTGTAAATATCAGCGGGATTGGTTACTGCAATCTTCCGGTAAACCAGACGGTTGCCGGCAATGGCTGTGGCGCCGATACCTTCGTGCTGGCTGCCGATCATCTGGATTTTTTTACTGCGCATATCAAATTGCAGCAGTTGTGAACCACCGTTGCTTGCGATGGTGGCATACAGCAGATCATCGCCCTTCCATCTGAGTTCGGATTTGGTTCGGTCAACCGGTACCGTTATAGTGTCTTTCTCCGATCCGTTAACAGGAATGATTGCCAGTGTGGGAACACTTACGAAGCTGAGTGCGCTATGCGTAAAGGCGATCCATTTTCCGTTTTCAGAAAGTTTGGAACCACTGAAACTGCGTCCCTCGCGGCCCAGGATCATCTTCAGATCAGAGCCATCGGTATTGATCGTATAAATCGCGCCCTGCAGATTGCGATCGGGATGGATGGTGGCTTCCAGTGCGCCATCCATCAATAATTTGGTATTGCTGATAAACTGAACATTTGAATAGCGATTATATCCGCGTGTTACCTGAACGGGTTTTGCTCCCTCGCGGGCTTCGATCAGGAATACCTGGTTGAAACTGGGTTCGCCATTGGTACCGGCTTCGCCCTGGAATTGCAGGCGGTTGATCACTTTTGCTTTTTTGTCCTGCTCATTTTTAGCCAGCCATGCGCGGACTTCTTCGATGCTGCCATCGGGATTCGCTTTGCCGGGTTTGGCCAGCACGGAGGCATTGTCTTTGAATCCGGGCTTTTCCAGTGACCAGTCGGGTACTTTCTTATCCGGATTCAGGCTGCTGTCACGCGCCAGGGTGCTTAGGCCGATGGAAGCGGTAAAGGCGATTTTGCTGCCATCCGGGCTCCAAACCGGTCCGCCTGCGCCATGTTTGCTTTGGGTCAGCTGCATGGCTTCTCCGCCTTTAAGAGGCAGCAGAAATATCTGAGGCTTGCCATCCACGGCCCGCACGAACGCGAGGGTTTGTCCATCGGGACTGATAGCAGGCTGTGAAGCACCGGCTTTGCTGAAGGTCAGCTGGCGCGGAGCTGAGTTGCCGTCGGTACGAACCGACCATATCTGCGTATTGTACTGATACTCCCAGTTTGCGGAGTCTTCAGCTTCAATCGTCGTGAGGGTGAAATAGGCAACGGATCCATCTTTGTTAAGTACGATACTGCCGGGTTGTTTGATACGGAGCATATCAGACAGCAGTACTTTGTCGGATGAGCTGTTGTTAACCTGCGCTCCACCCGGGAATGGCAGGAGTCCGATAAAAAGCAGCGTGAAAACTGCAGCGATAGTTTTAGTCATATGTGTTCAGCTTATTTACGATGATGCACCACCAGCTCGCCGTCCACCAGAATATTCTGTGGCTCGGGCCTTTTGCCCTCGGGCGCTTCCATCAGGCTGATCAGTATCTCCGCCGCTTTCTTTCCCTGCTTACTCGGATACTGTTCGATGGAGGCCATAGGCGGACTTTCGAGATATCGGGTAATCGGCAAATTGGCATAACTCACAAAAAAGATATCGCGATTGTTCTTCAGCTTTTTCGATTTGCAGTATTGAATCGCATCCAGCGCAACATAATCGTTCACTGCCAGTACAGCTGTGGGGGGCTGACGCAGGCTGAGCAGGGTTTCCATGGCTTCAGCCGTTCCCTCGCGCGTAAGATCACAATAGGCTACCAGGCTCAGATCAATTTTCAGGCGTTTTTTCTGCATCACTTCCATATAGGTATCGGTGCGTTCCTTGGATGATTTCATCTCAGCGGGGCCGTTAATAATACCTATCCGGCGGTGCCCTTTCTCCATCAGGTAGGTGATGGCCTGAAAGGTACCCTGCGGCATATTATAAGCTACTTTATTATACTCGGGAGATGCCGGCACGCGATCGAAAAACACTACGGGAATATCATACTTCTCAAGCGCTTTAAAATGATCGAGGTTTTTGGTGAATTTTGAAAGTGAAACAATGATTCCGTCCACCCGCTGGTTTTTCATTGCGGTAAGAATTTCCTTTTCCCGCTCCACATTATCCTGCGACTGTCCGATCAGTACATTGTACTTGTGCTGCATGGCGATTTCCTCAATGCCGCTGATCGCTCCGGCGAAAAAGTCTTCAATCAGGTAGGGCAGAATCACGCCAATGGTATAAGTTTTGCGTTGCTTAAAAAAAATGGCGGTTTGATTGGGCTCGTACCCCAGTTCCTGAGCCAGTTCCCGGACCCTGTTTTTAGTACGGAGACCAATGCTCGGATGGTCGTGCAAGGCCCTTGATACCGTTGAAACAGAGATATTTAGCTGTTTGGCTATCTCTTTTATCGTAGGTACTTTATTCATGTTTATGAAGACTGTTCAAAGGCTAAAAATAACCAATAATAAACGAACCGGGCTGCTGCAATTATTTGTAAGTCTGCAGCAATTATTTGTATTATTGTCGCCGGTTATATGTCTGATCGTGGCGGCCCGACCCTTAACCAGCATTAAAATCGATATATGAAAAATGTAGTATGGCTTAGTGCCGCTTTCCTGCTTACCTTGGGCTGCAATAATTTCAGTGCCGAAGACCTCCCTGAAAACACGCTCGCTTTTGTCGATACCATTCAATCGGGCGACAATCAATTTTGCTTCGAAAGTCAGTCGAGAGACAGGGTTTACCTCAGCTATGATCTTATTGGCAATGATGTATCCGGACAACTGGGTTATGCCATTCAGGGCAAGGACCGTCAGGAGGGAACCGTGCGCGGGGAATGGATCGGTGATACATTACTGTTAGATTATCTTTTTCAGTCGGAGGGAGCGTTATCGAGCCGGCAGGTCATCTTCCTGAAAAAAGACAGTCTGCTTATCGAAGGCTATGGCACCAGTGAGGAAAGAGACGGGAAGATTCAGTTCATAGATCGTTCTGCCGCAAAATTTGGCGACGGGATTGTACTGGTGCGGAAATCCTGCGAAACGGAGGAACCTGTTACCGCTGCTGCGGCTATCCATGCCGTGCAACGCGATTCTGTGTCCTCCCAGGGAAGCGAAGTGTTGTACATGTATCGGTGGGAGCTGATGGAGCTCAACGGACAGAAAACCACCGAAGAGGTCCGCAAGCAAACCTTTCTCGAGTTTAAGCCGGGGCAGGTGGGACAGGTTTCGGGTAAGGGTGGCTGTAACCGGCTCACCGGCACGTTTGAATTATCGGGATCTTCTGATTTCAAATTCGGACCCTTGGCCAGCACAAAAATGGCCTGTCCGGGTATGGATCAGGAAACTGCCTTCCTGAAGGCACTATCGGAAGTGAATCAGTGGAAAGTGGTGGACAATGTGCTTTTCCTGCAGAAGAACGGTACCGATATAGCGGTGTTCCAATCGGTGTCCAAGAATTAATATGCCTATAAAATCTGCTTTTTCCATCGCCTGCGCGCTGCTGCTTTTTTCATCGGCCCGCGCCCAAAACCTTTTACCCGGATTCGATAAGAAAGAATTCGCTGAACTCCTTAAGGTATCGGTCAAAACGGCCAAATCCTCGGCCAGTTATGCCAACCAGGTGTCACCGCCCGAGCGGTTTCGCATGGTGTACGAATCGCCCGAAATGGGATTGGAAAATCTCTGGGATTTGTGGACCGACGACAATGGTCAGGCCGTGAT
>DATCJQ010000388.1:0-2450 GCA_036562745.1 Flavihumibacter sp. | reverse complement strand
GCCCAAGGATGTGCGCGAAAAAACCGACGTACTCGATGCTGTTGGTAACACCACCGCCGCTACCGGTAAAGGTTTTGCCATTGCTTCTGCTGCGCTGACTGCCCTGGCGCTGTTCGCCGCTTTCGTGGGTGTGGCCGGCATCAGTGGTATCGATATTTATAAAGCCGATGTACTGTCCTGCCTCTTTGTAGGTGCGATGATTCCCTTCATCTTCTCCTCACTGGCTATCCGCGCCGTAGGTCAGGCAGCCATGTCGATGGTGGAGGAAGTGCGTCGTCAGTTCAAAAATATTCCGGGTATCATGGAAGGTACCGGTAAGCCCGAATACGATAAGTGCGTGGCCATCTCAACCGATGCATCAATCAAAAAAATGATGCTGCCCGGTGCTATTGCTATCATCTCTCCTCTTATCATCGGTTTCCTGTTTGGTCCCGAAGCGCTGGGTGGATTCCTGGCCGGTGCCACCGTTAGCGGGGTACTGATGGGTATGTTCCAGAACAACGCCGGCGGTGCATGGGACAATGCCAAAAAATCATTCGAGAAAGGTGTTGAGATCAACGGTGAAACCTATTACAAAAAATCAGAACCGCACAAAGCTTCGGTTACTGGTGATACGGTTGGTGATCCCTTCAAGGATACTTCCGGTCCGTCAATGAACATCCTTATCAAGCTAATGAGTATTGTGTCGCTGGTGATCGCGCCCACACTGGCCGATATTCATAACACAAAATCCGTGGCAGTGAAGGAAGAACCGGTAAAAGCGATTGCATTGAAACAACACGATGCCCCGAAGGCCGATGTGAAAGATGCCCATGTTATGAAAATTGAAGCTATTTCCGAAGAAAACTAAAGAAGAATTTCAGTTTTAACATGGCCACTGAGAGGATTTAATCCTATCTTCGCCAACGAAACTAATCAGATACAAATACCAAAAGTCCCGACGTGTCTACGCCGGGGCTTTTTTTTTCTCCATTACTTTTGAAGGAAGTAATTCCTATGAATGAAGTAATTCCTATGAAGGAACTAATTCCTACCCTCCTTCGTTGGTACAGTTTTCCGTGATCGCCGCCAGCACTTTCCGGGCGATGCTAATTTCATCCTGACTAATTCCATTCAACGCGATTTTCCGGTTCTTCATAATTCTTGGATGTACGGCTGCCAGCAGGTCCTCTGCTTCTGCGGTGAGAGTGAGTTCAAATCTTCTTCTGTCGGTAGGGTGGCCGGTGCGGTTAATAAACCCCTTTCGCACGAGCAGGTCGATGATCCGGGTAATGGATGCATAATCCTTGAACACGGCCAGGGCAATTTGTTGCTGGGTGAGTTCGGGCTGGTCTTTCATGGTTTGCAGAACCAGAAGCTGATCAACGGTGATATCGCCAAACTCCTGGGAAATTTTCCGCTGGGCCATCTGGCGATAGGATTTGATGGCCCGCTCCAATACATAGAAAAAGGTTGAATTGAGTTTCTCTGCCGTCATAATATTGATAAATCATTATTTGATGTATCAATATTATGACTTAAATTTGGATTCTAAACAAAATACCGTGGGTAAATTTTTTACATCCTTAACAAAGCTTTACGAAAACAATCGTATATTCGGTATCAAATCTTTCATCATGGCTTCACCCAAGTACATCAAACCTACCGAGAGCGAACTGGAAATCTTGCAGGTACTCTGGAGCAGGGAAATGGCCAGCGTCCGGGAGGTGCATGAAGAATTGTCCAAAACCAAGGATGTCGGCTATACCACTACGTTAAAGCTGATGCAGATCATGAATGAGAAGGGACTGGTGAAGAGGGACGATTCGGTTAAGACCCATATTTACCAGGCAGCGGTTAGCAAGGAGAAAACTCAAAAGCATTTACTGGGCAAGATGATCGATGGTCTTTTTGGCGGCTCCCCCACCCAGCTGGTGTTGCAGGCCCTGGGTAATCACAAAGCATCTGAACAGGAGCTGGAAGAGATTCAGCAATTGCTCGACAACCTAAAAAAACAGTAATATGACTGTGTTCCCCCAGTCTGCCTGGCTTGAGGCACTGGGCTGGACCCTCGTAAACAGCTGGTGGCAGTTTGGAATTCTGTGGATGGTTTGGCTGTTGATACAAAAAGTCTGGCCCCGGGCTTCATCCGCAAGCCGATACAACCTGGCCGTTGGTTTCCTGCTTACCGGAACCATCTGGGCGATTATTGGTTTTATCGGGCGATACCTGAACCTCCCGGCCGCCGGTGCCGGACCGGCTACCCCCCCGGCTATCGCAACCCCGGCAAGCTGGCCTGCACTGCAGGAACTCCCCTCCCTGATCTTTCCCTTTATTTCCATTTTATACCTGGCCTGGCTGGCTTATAAACTGAGTCATCTTTTTATACAATTGCGGTCGATCCGCTCCCTCGCCAACTCCGGATTACGGAAAGTGCCGGTGCAATGGCGAATCTTCACCGAAGCCATGAG
>DATCJQ010000384.1:0-2679 GCA_036562745.1 Flavihumibacter sp. | reverse complement strand
TCCCAGCCACCACCAGCCATCTGCCGAGGAAGCCGGGGCCTCCGCTCCACCGGGATGCCAGCCACCCAGCGCGGGCAGTTGTTGCCAAATCGTATAATCCAGCTTATGGCTGTCCATCCACCAGCCGATATCCATCAGGGGCAATACAAAACAGGCCAGCGGATAAACCAGCAGATACCAGCGGTTCCAGTTATAAAAAGTCAGCCGCCGCAGGAGCAACCGGTAAAACAGCGTCACCACCGATAAACCGATGCTGAATTTCAGAAGGTATGAGAGCAGTTCGGCCATGTTTCATTTTTTGTTTTTCCCCTCAATCATGTTCAGTATCTCCTTCAGTTCATCCTTGCTCAACTGATCCTGCTCCACGAAAAAATTCACCATCGCCTTATAGGAATTGTTGAAGTAGCCGCGAATAAAATCACCCATAAACCGCTTCTTGTACTCCTCGCCTGTCATCACGGGCCGGTAGATATAGGTATTCCCCAGGAGCCGGCTTTGCAGATAGCCCTTCTTCTCCAGATTCTTCACCGTGGATGCCAGCGTGGTATAGGGCGGCTTCGGCTCGGGCATGCTTTCCAGGAAGGCCTTCACATTCCCTTCCCCGACCTGCCAGATGACCTGCATCGCCTGCTCTTCTGTTGAACTCAGCTTTTCCATTTCTACGAAGTTTTCGTAAACCTACGAAACTTTCGTAGATAAAACCAAATTAAATTCTAAAAAACCATGTTAATGCCGGAAATAGCCGGGGGCGAGCTATTTTTATGGCCCCGACATCGGTTGTCGGTCGAACGTTTACAGGATTTCCAAACCAAGAGAACATGAATCAGCTCCGAATTAAGCAAAGATCAGCCGGCATCCGGATCAGCAAAATACTGGTGGCCGCCCTCCTCACCGCTTCCCTCTTAACTGTCGCCGGCAATGCAGTCCGGGCACAGGAAAACAAAGCAGCAGCACCGGCACCCTATGAGCGGTTTAAGACCCTGCCGCCCTTTGAATTACTGGGTCTGGACGGCAAAACCTTCAAACGCGATGACCTTCCCAGGAACCGGGGCACCATTCTCATGTTCTTCAGTCCCGATTGCCACCATTGCCTCACCCAGATGGACTGGATGAAGGAAGCCAAAGAGCAGCTGAAGGGATTCAATTTTGTGCTGGCAACTTACCAGCCGATGGAGGCGCTCAAAACCTTCCACAGCACCTACCGGCTGGAGGAATGGAAAAACATCTATGTCGGAAGGGATGAAAAATACTTCCTGCCCCCTTATTTCCGCATCAAGAACCTGCCATTTCTGGCCCTTTACGACAAGAAAGGAAAATTAATTTCAGTTTTTGAGGGAAATACCAAAACAGAACTGATTCTGACAGCGTTTAAATGATCGCCGCGAAGTAGCAAGTCCTATCTTTGCCGCGAAAAAACATTATTTCACCGCATAAATTATTCTCCATGAAAGTTACCGTAGTTGGTGCCGGTGCCGTAGGGGCAACCTGTGCAGACAACATCGCCAGAAAGGAACTCTGTGAAGAGCTGGTATTATTGGACATTAAAGAAGGATTGGCCGAAGGAAAGGCTCAGGACATGATGCAGTCTGCCACCCTCCTCGGATTTGACACCCGAATCATCGGATCAACCAACGACTATAGCAAAACCGCCGGCAGTGATGTGGTAGTGGTAACATCAGGCATTCCCCGCAAACCCGGAATGACCAGAGAAGAGCTGATTGGCACCAACGCGGGAATCGTTCGCAACGTATGCGAAAATATTCTCAAATATTCTCCCAATGCCATTTTCATCATCATCTCCAACCCCATGGATACGATGACTTATCTGGCGTTGAAGGCAACAGGCCTTCCCAAAAACCGCATCATCGGTATGGGTGGAACCCTGGACAGCGCCCGCTTCAAGTATCAGCTTAGCCAGCGTCTGGGCTGTTCTCCGGCCGACCTGAATGCCGTTGTGGTAGGCGGTCACGGCGATACCACCATGATCCCGCTGATCCGTTTCGCTACCTGGAACTCTGTTCCGGTTACCCAGTTCCTCTCTACCGAAGAGCAGGAGCAGATCGTTAAAGATACCATGGTGGGTGGCGCTACCCTCACCAAGCTGATCGGAACCTCTGCCTGGTACGCCCCCGGTGCTGCCGGAGCGGCCCTGGTGGAAAGCATCGTTCGCGATGAGAAAAAACTCTTCACCTGCTGCGTTGAGCTGAACGGCGAGTACGGACAGTCAGATATCTGCCTGGGTGTACCCGTAGTTATCGGCAAAAACGGCTGGGAAAAAATCGTGGATTTCGGACTGAATGCCGACGAACAGGCCCTGTTCAACAAGAGCGCTGAGGCAGTTCGCACCATGAACGAAGTTCTTAAAACACTGTAAAAATTCCCGCTCAATAGGAATAAAGCCGGGTCTGCCCGGCTTTATTTTTTTACCATTCATCGAATTTTTTTCTAATTTCATAAAAATTCCGCCCCGGTTATTTTGAACCCCGCGGTATTCGATTAGATTTGTACTTCGATCGTTCCAACACCTATTTAAAGCTCTTAGGGTCACAACCCGGTTTCACCAAACCTTGAAGGCCGATTTCTGTAACCTATACAAACAAAAAGAGCATGATCAAGCCCTTACTCGTATTTGCTTTAAGCGTGTTTGGAATTACCACTTCAGCACAGGAAGTATTGGAA
>DATCJQ010000381.1:0-7686 GCA_036562745.1 Flavihumibacter sp. | reverse complement strand
TTATTGTTCTGAAGTAGGTAATTGCTTTGTCTGCAAAACTCAACTTCTGATTTTTTAAGATTAGTACAAGCTGGGATTGCTGTTGATAAAGTTCACCAGGGCAGCGGTATTCTTCAGACGCAGCTTTTTGAGAATATTGTGGCGGTGTACTTCGACAGTTTTCAACGAGATATCCAGTTCGGCCGCGATTTCACGGGATGAATGTCCCTTCTTGATAAAGCTGATAATCTGTACTTCCCTTTCAGTGAGACTTTGAATATCGGGCCCCTGCGGCTCGGTTTCGGTGAGCTGCTCGGAAATGATATTCCGGATTTCGTCACAGATATATTTGTTACCCTTGTCCACTTCAAGGATGGCTTTCACCATTTCTTCGCGGCTGCTGTTTTTGGTAACATAACCATGGGCACCCACCTGCAACATCTTACGCGCATAGGCAGGCTGTGAGTGCATGGATACGCCGATGATACGTGTTTCGGGACTAACTTTTTTGATCTGTTCGGTAGCGTCGAAACCACTCATGGGAATCATGTTGATATCCATCAACACTACATTTGGTTTCTTCTCGGCGGCAACTTTAATTGCTTCATCCGGATCTCCGCAATCGGCAATCACCTCAAACCGCTCGTCGCTTCCCAGGATAAAGCTCCAGGTTTCACGGATTAATTTGTGGTCGTCAACGATTAGTATTGACACTTTTTTCATTCTGGTATTGTTTTTTTAGAAGAATAAGGCAAATCTATTATTAAATGACATCCCTTTCCGGGGGACGAATTTATTTCAACTAATGCATTAAAAATAGCGGCCCTGCTCATAATGTTTAACATCCCGATTCCTTCTTTTTTCCGCGCTTCCTGAACATCAAATCCTTTACCGTTATCTTTTATTTCTAAACGCGTGATTCTGCGGTGGTTACTAATGCTTATCAGGAGATGACTGGCTCCGGAATGCTTCAATGAATTGTTCACCTGCTCCTGAATGATTCGAAAAAACATTAATTTTTCTTTTGATTTTAGTCTTTTTTCGACATTCCGGTCGTACCGAAATTCAGCGTATAACTGTCTCGACAAGTTAATATTTTCCACCAGATCGTTCACCGAAGAGATCAAACCCAGGTCGCTGATACTACCGGGCATGAGCGATCGACTGATTTTCCGGATTTCATTGATGGCGTTCATAATCGTGTCTGAACTCCTTTTCAACATGCTTTCCTGCATGGAGGCATCGTTGCGCGCCACTTCCAGAAAGAGCTTGGCCGTGGTAAGCAGCTGGTTTACGTTATCGTGGAGTTCTTTTCCGATTTCGGCCCTTTCATTCTCCTGCACATCCACCACGGTTTGGGCTATTTGTTGTTGTTTATGGATTTCCTGCTGCAGGAGTTTTTCTTCCAGCATTTTGCGCTCGGTCATATCCTGTGTGGATCCGATCATACGGATGACCCTGCCCGAGTCGTCGTACAGACAGTAGCCCTTATCCAACACCAGCGCATAGGTGCCGTCGGCCTTGAGAAACCGGTATTCCGTTTTGTAAAGACCTTTTTTCTCTCCGGAAGTGTATTTGCCGATCAGTTTCAATACCCGTTCGCGATCATCGGGATGTATTTTATTTTCCCAATTCATAGAGGCGCCGGTATAAAACATCGATGGATAACCGAAAAGAGTATTGAAGCCTTCGCCCCAGAAAGTAACCTGGTCAACGGCGTCCCAGTCCCAGATGGCCTCGCTGCTGGCCTTGGTTGCGAGCAGGTACCGTTCGTTACTGATCCAGAGTTTTTCAGCAGCCTGTTTATTCTCGACAATCATGGTGAGCAGATGGGTCAGGCGACTGACGATAGTAGTTTCCTCTGAGGTGGGATACCGGTTTTCTCTGAAATAAAGCGCGAACGTGCCAAGCACTTCATTTCCCGAGCTGATCATCGGAATCGACATAATGGCCTTGATGCCAATTGCCCGGGCCAGTTCTTTCGTGCTGTTTATCAGATCAGATGCTTCAACATCCGGAATGATGACGGTTTGTCGCAGTTGAATGGCGCGTCCGCAGCTGGTTCGGTCGGGTTCCAGGGGTTCAGCTTCGATAAATTTTCTGAAACCGGAAGGCAGGCTGGGTGCCGCCAGCAGTTCCGCACTCAGATTGTTCTTCACGATACAAACTGCGCAGTTAAACTGATCGCCGATCTGTTCGAGTCCGGCGACCAGGTGATGGGTCAGTTCCTGCAAACTGGTTTTGGAGCTGGCGTGCATTTCCAGTACTTCTTTTTCCAGCTGCAGGAGGAATTCCTGTTTTTTGCGCTCTGTAACATCTTTGAAATAGATGAACAATCCTTCATCATAGGGGAAGGCACTCACATCGAACCAGCTTTTCAAAGAAGTGATATATTCTTCATACCGGATGGTCGAATGCTGGTTCATCGCCTTATGAAGCGATTTGTAGCTGGCAGAGTTTCCAGACTCGGGGAAAAGACTCCAGAGATTGGCGCCTACGGCCAGATTGGTGTTATACATCAGCATCTGCTGCGCCACGGAATTGAACATAGTGATCGTGAAGGAATGATCCACCGCTATAAATCCGTCGGTAATACTGTGCAACATGCCCGTGATCCGGTCGGAATAGTGCTGCAGGGTCTTCTCGATCTCGACGTATTTGGTGATATTGCGCAAACTGAGAATGATGCCCTGTATATTGGCTGACGAATATCCCGATGCCGCTTTCAGTTCCATCCATTGCCACAAATCATCGGCATTGCGTAGGCGAAGTTGCAGCACCAGGTCATGTTGTTCACCGTCGAGCACCCTTCCGATCGCACGATCAAAGAGTTCCCATTGTTCCGGGTGAATCAGCTCGTGTATGGATCGGTTCAGCCAGTCCATCGTGCGATAACCCAGTTCTCTTTCGAAACTGGGGGCCGCATTGGTGATTTTCCCATCGCGTGAAATAATCAGTACGATATCGAGGGAATTATCGAACAAGGCTTTGAACCATTCCTGGCTTTCGCGAAGATTTTTTTCGAGTGATTTCTGACGGGTGATTTCCGTAATCACCACAATCATGCCCGCATAGGTTTTGTTGGCGTGTAATACAGGCATGTAGCGGCATATGAACCATTGCTGATGATCGGGGGATGTGTATTCCACCGCAATTTTGGCCTGGCTGGATCTTGCCTCATGGAAACCGTTTATCAGCTTCTCATTGATGGGCCAGGGAAGATTTCCCAACACGGTTTCAATCTTTCTTCCGAGGAAGGAAACCGGCGGCACAAAAAGCATGTCCACATCGTTGATCCAATAATCGGTAAACACGCCATTTTCATCGATTTCAAATACGAGGTCGTGTAACGATGATAATGTGCGCTCAATTTCAAACAGCCTGTTTTCCACTTCTGTTTTCTCGACAATCGGAAATCCATACCATTGAAACCCCTTGTCCTGCGGTATAACCGTCCAGTTCGTAGGCAGGAGGATTCCCGACTCTTTCCGGAGTGATGCTCTGAAATGGACGGGTTGGCGGTATTGGGAGGCATTTTGTAATTGGGCGTTGGATCTTGCATCCAGATGAAGAAAATCGTCGATTTGAAGCTCTCTTTTTTCGAGCAGAAAATAAATATGATTTTGCAGGGAAGGGGATACATCATGAATACGCGATTCCTCATCGGAATAGAACTGAAAACTCAGCTGATCCGGGGAAACTGACGGTACCATTGCGCAGGAGTCCATTCTTAAAAATACAGAAAAACACCTACCAGAAGAACAAAAAAGGTCTGCCCGAAGGCAGACCCACTGCTGATTTCACTAGAATATTGTCTTATTGGTTCTTCGAAATACTATTCATCCATGCACCAAGCTGGTTGCAGCTGGCGAACTGGGGATCGATTACCAGGTGGAAAGTAGGAATCTTGCTGTTAAACCATTTTTCCACGGCCTCCATTTTCTTTATCTCAAGGGCCCGGTCGGCCACTTTGTTATAGTCGTCTTTCAGGTTTTCGCGGTGGGGTTCGGTACGGGTTTTCAGATAAACCAGGCGAACACCCTTTTTACCCCGCTCATCGGTGAACACCAGGGGTTTACTGATATCGCCGGGATTCAGATCCTTCAATGCCACCACCAGGTCTTTATCGAGCTGGTCGATGGTGCAATAGGTACCCTGACCGCACTGACGCATACCACCGGTGAACTTGGATTCCTCTGCCTCACTATGCCGGGCAACGGCAGCGCCAAAATCATACTTGTTGGCTACCAGATCGTTCCGAACCGAGTCGAGTTTAGCAATGGCCTCGGCCACTTCCGTATCGGTAATTGCCGGAATACGAAGGATGTGGCGAACGGTAGCGTCATCACCCGCGCGGTTTACCATCTGGATGATATGGTATCCGAATCTGGTTTTGAATACGGGAGAAATCTGTCCTTCTCTCAGGCGGAAAGCGTTTGAGATAAAGGTGGGGTCCATTTGTTTTTCGGTGCGGTTGATCTGGTACATACCGCCGGTATTCTTACTGCCCGGGTCATCGGTATAAAGACTGGCCAGGGTTTCAAATTTGGCCTTACCCGATTCCACCTGCTGTTTATATTCGTTCAGTTCCTCGATGGCATAGAGTTCCAGATCGCGGCTGGCTTTGGGATAGACGATGATCTCCCCTATCTCCAGTTCACTTTCATAGAACATGAGACTGTCGGTGGGGATCTTGTCGAAATATTCTTTTACTTCAGTGGGAGTGATCTTGATATTGGCTACGATCTTGGAGCGCATCTGCTCGGCCAGGCGGCGTTCGCGGAAGCTTTGGCGGAAATCTTCCTTGATCTGATAAACGGTACGGCCGGCGATCTGCTCCAGGGCTTCCTTGGAACCGTACATGGCGATAAACTGACGAATCTGGTTGTCCAGCATACCGTCAATTTCCTCTTCGCTCACTACCAGGGAATCCTTCTCTGCCTGCAGTACCAGGGCTTTTTGCGCAAGGGCCTGCTCCATGATGATGCACTCGGCGTTATCGGGAATGGATTGTCCCTGCCGCTGCGCATCGAGGATGGCATTTTTTATATCAGACTGGAGAATGATTTTATCGCCTACCACCCCAACAATCTTATCAGCCACTACCTTACGTGTTTGCGCCTGAAGGTTTGCAGTAATGAAAAGCGCAAACAATAAATAGATGATTTTCTTCATAATCCCGGTAATCCAATTAAAGTTAACACAGGAGACAGGCTCCTGTGTTAACGCTGGTATGTTTTAACAAAAATCTAGTAAGCGGCTGGGACTCAGAGTGTACGTTTCACTTCTTCTTCCTCGATGGCTACGATGGTATCGCCCACCTGGATATCGCTGAAGTTTTTGATTGTGAGACCACACTCGTAATTGTTGTTTACTTCCTTCACGTCGTCCTTATACCGTTTCAGGCTGCCCAGTTCGGCAAAAGCACCTTCGGTTCTGGGATAGATAAGAACGCCGTCGCGGAAGAGCCGCACTTTACTGTCGCGTTTGATTTTACCTTCTGTAACGAAACATCCCGCCACTGTGGCTTTATCGAATTTGTACACTTCGCGTACTTCAACGGTTGCCACTTCTTTCTCCTGTACCTTGGGTTCGAGCATACCTTCCATCGCGCTCTTGATTTCTTCAATGGCGTTATAGATGATGGAGTAGGTTTTGATCTGAACACCTTCGGAATCGGCCAAACGGGCAGCCTGACTGGAGGCGCGTACGTTGAATCCGATGAGGATGGCGTCGGAAGCTGTTGCCAGCAGTACATCGCTTTCGGTGATGGCACCTACGGCTTTGTGAACCACGTTTACGGCGATTTCTTCAGTGCTCAGCTTGATCAGTGAGTCAGACAGGGCTTCTACGGAACCATCCACGTCACCTTTGATGATGAGGTTGAGTTGTTTGAAGTTGCCCAGTGCCAGACGGCGACCGATTTCGTCGAGCGTAATATGTTTCTTCGTGCGGATACCCTGTTCGCGCAGGATTTGTGCACGACGGTTAGCCACTTCTTTGGCTTCGGATTCATCCTGGTAAACCCGGAAGTTTTCACCCGCCTGGGGCGCACCGTTCAATCCGAGGATCAGTACCGGTGTGGAAGGCGGAGCCACTTCGAGGCGTTTGTTCCGTTCGTTGAACATGGCTTTGATACGGCCATGATATTGTCCGGATACCACGATATCACCCTGACGGAGGGTACCATTCTGAACCAGCACGGTAGCCACATAACCGCGGCCCTTATCAAGGGATGCTTCGATGATGGAACCGGTTGCTTCGCGGTCGGGATTGGCTTTCAGCTCCAGCAGCTCGGCTTCCAGCAGGATTTTTTCCAGCAGGAGGTCTACGTTGAGACCTTTTTTCGCACTGAGTTCCTGGCTCTGGTATTTACCACCCCATTCTTCCACGAGGATATTCATGCCGGCGAGTTGTTCGTAGATCTTTTGCGGATTCGCGCCATCCTTATCGATTTTATTGATGGCAAAGATCATGGGTACACCCGCAGCCTGTGCGTGGGAGATGGCTTCCTTCGTTTGGGGCATCACCGCATCATCGGCCGCAATTACGATTACGGCGATATCGGTGATCTTGGCACCACGGGCACGCATGGCCGTAAAGGCTTCGTGACCAGGTGTATCGAGGAAGGTGATCTTTTTATTGTTCGGCAGGTCCACCATATAGGCACCGATGTGCTGGGTGATACCGCCGGCCTCACCGGCCACCACGTTGGCGTTCCGGATATAGTCGAGCAATGAAGTTTTACCGTGGTCAACGTGACCCATGATGGTAACGATGGGTGATCGGGGCTTCAACAGTTCCGGATCATCTGCCACTTCTTCTTCTTCCATGGTATCGGCGTCTTCCACACCGATGAATTCCACATTGAATCCGAATTCGCTGGCCACCAGTTCGATTACTTCGGCGTCGAGGCGCTGGTTGATGGACACCATCATACCCAGACTCATACATTTGCCGATTACGTCTGCGTAACTCACATCCATCAGGGCAGCCAGTTCGCTAACGCTGATGAATTCGGTTACCTGCAGGGTCATATCTTGTTGTTCTGCACCCTCCATTTCGGCCATTCCGGCACGTTTTTCACGCAGACGGCGGGTTTTCATACCGCGGCCGCCCTTCTGGTGATGACCGGCACCGCCGGCCATTTTGGCCTGGGTCTGGCGAATTTTTTCCTGAATTTCCTTTTGATCGATTTCCTTAACCTCACGAGGCTGATTGCGTTGGTGCTGACCACCGCGACCGCCCTGCTGGCCACGTCCCTGACCACCCTGGCCCGGACGTTGGAAACGGTTTCCTCCGGCCTGTCCGCCTCTGAAGCCACCACCCTGCTGCTGACCGCTGGCCTGCTGACGGGTGATATTTTCGCCTTTTTTATCGATCGGTATCCGCTTGCGCTTGCGTTTTTCGTCCTGACCCGCACCGCCCGTGGCAGAGGGTTTGGGACGGGTATCACTGTCGACGGGCAGCTGGATTTTTCCAAGGATTTTCGGCCCGGTCAGGCGCTCAGCCTGAATATTTTCGATGGTCGGAGCCTGGTCGGAGCTCCCTTCTGTGCTTTCCGGAGCTGCAGGAGCTGCGGGCTGCTCGGGTTCCACGGGTTTGGCCGTTGCGGCGGGTTTTTCCACCGGTTTGGCCGCTTCCTTAGGCTCTTCCTTCGGTTGTTCCTTATCGGCTTTCTTAACTACTTTCTTCGGACGTGTGGAA
>DATCJQ010000564.1:0-3067 GCA_036562745.1 Flavihumibacter sp. | reverse complement strand
TATCGAACAGATTTCTTCCGTCGAAAATTGCTTTTCGCTTCATTCTCGTTACCATTTTCAGGAAGTCGGGAGTACGGAATTCGTTCCATTCTGTGGCGATAACCAGCGCATCTGCCTGGTCGAGCGCATCGTATTGATTCTGGGCATAAGCAATTTTATCACCCAGCACCTGTTTCACATTCCGCATGGCTTCCGGATCGAATGCGGTAACCGTGGCGCCTTCCGCCAGCAGTGCATCAATAATATAGAGCGCCGGGGCTTCGCGGATATCATCTGTATTGGGTTTGAAAGCCAATCCCCATAATGCAAAATGTTTTCCTTTCAGATCGCCACCGAAATAGTTCCTGATTTTGGGAACCAGGTGCACTTTCTGTTTTTCGTTCACAGACATTACGGCATTCAGAATTTTGAAATCGTAATTCACCTGTGAGGCTGAATGCACCAGTGCCTGAACATCTTTCGGAAAACAGCTTCCGCCATAACCGATACCGGGGAAGAGAAAGCGTTTACCAATGCGATCATCGCTTCCGATACCAAGGCGAACCATATCCACATCCGCTCCCATGCGTTCGCAGAGCTGGGCGATTTCATTCATAAAAGAAATCTTGGTGGCCAGGAAAGAGTTCGCCGCATATTTGGTTAGCTCGGCTGAACGTTCATCCATATAAATAATGGGATTGCCGGAACGTACAAAGGGGGCATAGAGATCACCCATCAATTTGCGGGCGCGCTCCGAGCTGGCACCGATCACCACCCGATCGGGCTTCATGAAATCATCCACTGCCACACCTTCGCGCAGGAACTCCGGATTGGACACCACGTCGAACTCACCGGCGTAATTTTTTCTTACGGCTTCTTTCACCTTATCCGCAGTTCCAACAGGAACCGTGCTCTTGTCGACGAGTACTTTATAGTCGGTCAGCAGTTTGCCGATATCTTCTGCCACACCCAGAACGTATTTCAGATCTGCGGATCCGTCCTCACCGGGCGGCGTGGGCAATGCGAGAAAAATGACAGCCGCATCGCGTATGCCATCAGCCAGGCTGGTAGTGAAACTTAGCCGTCCTTCTTTCAGGTTACGGAGAAAAAGTTTTTCCAAACCCGGTTCGTAAATGGTGATTTCACCGTTTGACAAACGATCCACTTTCGACTGATCGATGTCCACGCAGATTACGTCGTTACCGGTTTCTGCAAAACAGGTTCCGGTTACCAGACCAACATATCCTGTTCCTACTACTGTAATTTTCATGAAGACGTTTATAAAGTTTAATGGTTATTTATATACTCCAACACGTTGGAAATAATATAATCCTGTTGTTCCTGATCCAGCTCCGTATGCATGGGCAGGGAAATCACGCGTTCTGTTAACCAGTCGGTAACCTCCAGTGTGTAATCCGACCCGCCAAATGCAGCAAACATCTGCTGGCGATGTGCCGGAACCGGATAGTAAATCATGGAGGGAATATTATTCTCGGCCAGGAACTGGTGCAAACCGTCGCGGTTCACCCCTTCGAGCAGGAGGGTATACTGGTGGAATACGTGTTTGTTATTGGCATCACGATACGGTGTGGTGATCTTCGCATGGGAAGCGAAGGCCTTATCATAGTAATCGGCCGCCTTGCGTCGCGCATCGATATACTGGTCCAGCCGGGGCAGTTTCACATTCAGTACGGCTGCCTGGATGCTGTCGAGGCGACTGTTACATCCCACCATTTCATGATAATAGCGAACTTTCTGACCATGATTGGCGATCATCCGCATTTTCGCAGCCAGTTCGTCGTCGTTGGTACAAATCGCACCGCCATCACCATAACAACCCAGGTTTTTCGAGGGGAAAAAAGAAGTGCATCCAATGGTACCAATCGTGCCGGTCTTTTGTGTACGTCCGTCTGAAAAATAAAAATCACTGCCAATTGCCTGGGCATTGTCTTCCACCACGGGAATGCCATGCTTATTGGCAATGGTCATGATGGCTTCCATATTGGCGGCCTGTCCGTATAAATGTACGGGAACAATCGCCCTGGTTTTGGGCGTGATAGCCTTTTCCAGGGCAGCGGGATCGATACAGAATGTACGTTTATCCACTTCCACGAACACCGGCTTGAGGCGGAGCAGGGCCACCACTTCGGTGGTAGCGATATAGGTGAAGGAAGGGGTAATCACTTCGTCGCCCGGCTGGAGGTCCAGGGCCATCAGCGCGATCTGCAGGGCATCGGTACCGTTGGCACAGGGAATCACATGTTTCGCCCCAAGATAGTTGGCCAGGGCCTGGCTGAAATCCTGAACAGCTTTTCCGTTGATAAAGGCAGCCGAATCCAGCACCTTGTGTATCGCACTATCAACTTCCGACTTAATTTGCTGATATTGCTGCTTTAAATCAACCATTTGAATGGGACGCATAATTCCTCCTCCGCTTTTTAAATGGGGACAAAAATAGCAAAATATAGGATGGGTGGCGCTTTGATTTTAGCTTTGCAACAGTTTAACAGATTGATACAGTGAGCCTTTTATTATACAACATATTTCTGCTGCTATATCGATGGGGTGTGGGCCTGGCTGCCCTCTGGAACCCCAAGGCCAAAAAATGGGTGGAGGGCCGCCGCAACTGGCGTGAAAACCTCGAAACAATGATCCCGGGCGATAGCCGTCCGCTCGTGTGGATGCACTGCGCCTCCCTGGGCGAATTCGAGCAGGGCCGTCCCGTGCTGGAATGGATCCGACGTCAATACCCCCAATACCGCATCGCGCTGACTTTTTTCTCCCCCTCCGGCTATGAGATCCGGAAAAACTATGCCGGGGCCGATATTGTTTGCTACCTGCCCATGGACGGACTGGCCAATGCCCGGCATTTTGTGGAGAAGCTTTCCCCTTCCCTGGTGATCTGGGTGCGATATGAATTCTGGTACCATTACCTGCAGACACTCAGCAAAAAGCAGATTCCAACCGTGCTTATAGCCGGACGTTTCCGCAGGTCACAGCCCTTTTTCACCTGGTGGGGACGCCTGCACCGGCACATGCTATCCTGCTTCGAGCATCTTTTTGTGCAGGACGCCCAATCCATGGAGCT
>DATCJQ010000377.1:0-3247 GCA_036562745.1 Flavihumibacter sp. | reverse complement strand
ATCCATATCCCGGAATATACAATTTTAACGGGGTAAATACGATCAGCGCCACCGTGAGGCTGGTCAGCAACACGAAAATGGTACTCAATCCCACATACACACTTAACCTGGATAATTTGAAAGTAACCACTTCCTCGTAGCTGTCGTCATTCATCACAACCAGCCGGTATCTGTTACGTAAACGCTTAAGGGTGGTATTCGTATTGTTTTCAGGCATTAAAATTGTTCAGTTTTTCAATAAAAGCCGCCACAACTTACATAAAAATCACCCCAAAATATTTGGGTAACTTTAAAATAATTTTCTTGCCGAAGTGTTATTATCCATTTAGTTTGCGCAGATGATCACCAGCCAGGGCATCAAATACCTTGTTCCCTTTATTTTTTACCTTTCCTGCGGACTGGCCGGAATGGGCCAACCTACGCTTGATCCTGACCTAAAAAAACCAAAAAAATACGAAAACCGGATACTTCGGGCGGAAAAAACCGGTGAAAAAAAGTTTACTGCACCCCGGCGCTTTTTCCAGAATACCTATACGCACTACAACTATGTTTTCAATGCCGAAACCAAACTCAGGCAGGTGTTGGAATCGGCGAAACGTCAGCATATCGACCAGTATTCGGATCTGCTTTCTTTTTATAACTATAGTCTGGAAGCCACATCGGCCCAGAAAACCGAACTGGATTCGGTGATTTACAAGGTGAATGCCGGCATATTCCTGCACGATCTGCGGAGCGACTGGATGGACAATCTCTACCTGGCAATGGGACAGGCCTATCTGCTCCGGAACACCCTGGATTCGGCTTATATGACCTTCCAGTACATGAACTATGCGTTTTATCCCAAGGATGCCGAGGGCTATGATCGCATTATCGCCTCCAATGCCACGGAAAACAGCAATGCGATGATGGTTTCCACGCTGGAGAACCGCAATCTGCTGGATCGGGCCTTTTCGCGCCCCCCGAGCCGCAACGATGCCCTGCTCTGGTTAATCCGCACACATATCGAGCGGAAGGAATACAGCCAGGCGCGGGTGTTACTGCAAACCCTGCGTAACGACCCGCAGTTCCCCGACCGGCTCCAGTCGCGGCTTTCGGAGATGCAGGCACTCTTATTTTACGAACTGAAACAATACGACAGCGCTGCCTACCATCTCGGCAATGCCCTGCCGGCGGCTGACACCAAACAGGAAGCGGCCCGCTGGGAATTTCTGATGGGACAACTGTACAAAAGAGCAGGCGCTCCGGCGCAGGCACGCGAGGCTTTCGAGTCGGCCGCCCGCCACACCCTGAATCCCGTGATGGAAGTGGCGGCGCAGATGGAAATCGCCCTCCTGTCAGACGGCTCCTCCGGTAAGGACTGGCAGGCCGTGGTAGCCACACTCGAAAAGATGGCGAAACGGGAAAAATATGCCGGCTATCGCGACCTTATCTATTACACCATCGGTGAGTTGGAAGCAACGCATGAAGCTTATGACCCGGCGATGGGCCACCTCCATAAAAGTATCCGGTACGCCGGCCAAAATCCGCAGCAAAAATCCCAAAGCTATTATCTGCTGGGCGAGCTGGCTTTTATGCAGAAACAATATGCGCCGGCCCGTCAGTATTACGATAGTGTGATCACCTCTCACCTGCCCGATACGCTGGCCGGACAACTTGCACAGCGAAGGGATGTTCTGTCCAAAATCGTGGCCCAGATGGAAATCATCGAACGCCAGGACAGTCTTCAGGCACTGGCGGCCATGCCGGAAGCCGAGCGGATGGACATTCTCCGTAAAAAACTCCGTCAGATGCGAAAGCAACAGGCGGCAGCGGCTGCAAAGGATAACAAAAACACCCCGATGACCGGACTGATCAATCAAAATGTTCAGCCGGTGGATATGTTTACGACGGGCGCGGCAGCCGGTTCCAACGATTTTTATTTCTACAATAATTCACTGAAAAGCCGGGGCTATAACGAATTCCGCAACAAATGGGGCAACCGTCCCAATACCGATAACTGGAGAAGAAGCAGCAGTCAGTCGGGTCCCCCGTTGGTAAGCAAAGACCAGGGCCGCAAGCCCCTGGCCAGCGATGAGGTGGAGGATGATGATCCCTCGATGGAAATACTGCTCGCGCCGATTCCGCTGACGCCCGAAGCGCTGGCAATTTCGCAGGATTCGGTTGCGCAGGCCCGTTATGCCATCGCCCTGACCCTTCAGAACCAGCTGGAAGATTATGGGGGGGCCATTACCGAATACGAGTGGATCCGCGAGAATTATCAGGGAATGGAAATACCCGAAGCCGACCTGCTTTACAATATGGCGATCTGTTACCGCATGCTGGGCCGTGATGCCGATCTGGCGCGGGTAAACACAAAACTGCAGCAGAAATTCCCCGCATCGCGCCAGGCGAGCATTGCGCAGGATCCGCTGGCCGTGCGGGAAGCAGACAGTATGCTCAGCAACCGGGCAACGGAAGAATACGATCGCATTTACAATCAGTTCCTGGCCGGTGATTTCGAAGCGGCCCTCGATGCGAAGCGTGCTGCGGATGCGTTGTATGGAACCCATCACTGGACGCCGCAACTGCTCTATATCGAATCGATTTATTACATCAAGCGCTGGGAAGACAGCTCTGCCATTGATGTGTTGCAAAACCTCGTGAAACAGTTCCCGGAACATGCACTGGCCGAGAAAGCAGCTACCATGATGGATGTGCTGCGCCGTCGCCGGGAAATTGAAGAGTACCTGACCAACCTGCAGGTGGAAAGAGTACCTGAGGATTCGACCCGCTTTCAGGAACTGCCCACTGTTCAGCCGGCGGCGCCCATCCCGGCACCACGGGAAGCCAGGGCGGCCACCCAGCAACCGCTGGTGGTAACCACACAACCGAAGGCCGACAGCACCCGTCTTACTAAAGAGGCACCAAAATTGCCGGAGAAAAATCTGTTCAGTCGCCATGCCGAACAGCCTCATTTTGTGGTGATTGTGCTAACCAATGTAGACCCGGTGTATGTGAACGAAACCAAAAACGCATTCGATCGTTATCATCGGGAGAAATATTATAACCAGCCGATGAATATCACGATCGTATCCCTGACCGATACGGTCAAACTGGTGGCAATAAGGGGAATGGAAAATGAAGCAGCGGCCATGAATTATATTGAAAGGGCCAAAGCGCTGGCGGAAAATGATATTATCCCCTGGCTGAAAAAAGACAATTATTATTTCCTGCCAGTGGCAGAAGACAATATGAATTTACTGTTGAG
>DATCJQ010000562.1:0-2353 GCA_036562745.1 Flavihumibacter sp. | reverse complement strand
AACCTGGGATATCTGTTCCGATGACCAGTGGCGGGCGGGTGACCACCCCGAGGATCAGGCCATCGAGGAATTCACCTACGATCCCAGCAATATTCAGCTGAACGATTCATGGGCCGGTAAATACGAAATCATCTCCCGCTGTAATGCGGTGCTGATCAACGTACCGAATATCAACATGGACGGTACCCTCAAGAACCGCATTTTGGGTGAAGCCCATTTTCTCCGCGGACTGGTTTACTGGCAGTTCTACAAGATCTATGGCGAAGTGCCCCTGATCCTGGAGCAAAACGTAATCGAAAACCGTTACAATGTGCCCAAGGCCAGCCTGGCTGAAATGGAAGCACAAATTGAATCAGATTTCCTGCAGGCTGCTGATCTGCTGCTCGAGACCAACAGTCCGGATAACTATGGTCGTCCGACCAAAGGATCGGCCTGGGGCTATCTGGCCAAATTCTACATGTACAAGGAGAATTTTCCCAAAGTGATCGAATTCGGCAGCAAGGTGATCAATGGCCCTTACAACCTGGTGGCCAATTATGGCGATAACTTTAATCCCAATACCCAGCAGAACTCCGAAATCCTGTTCGCTATCCAAAGTAAAGAAGGCTGGACGGAGAATATCGCCTCCATCTACTATGGGCCGCGCCCCTGGGGCGGCTGGGGATTCCAGGAGCCCATCCAGGATCTGGTGGATGAGTTTGAACCCGGCGACGAGCGCCGCAAATATTCCATTGCAGGTGTAGGGGATATCGTTGATCCGGGCGAAGGTAACGGTGGCGTACAACCGGTTCCTGCCGGATTGACCAACACCGGTTATTTCTTCCTCAAACATGTGGCCTGGCGTCCTGACGGCGGTCTGAATAACGACCTCGATATCGTGATGCTGCGCGCAGCAGATGTTTACCTCCTGGTATCGGAAGCGAAAATCCGTTCCGGACAAAATGGCGACGCTGAACTGAACGCGGTACGTACCCGCGCCGGACTGGATCCCATCTCCAATGCAACCATGACGGATGTCATCCATGAGAGAAGGGTGGAACTGGCCGGCGAGAACGAACGCCATCTCGATCTGATCCGTTGGGATAAAGCCAATCTGATCGATATCAAAGCTCATTACGCTATTGATCGCGGTCCGTGGAAACCCGGACGTACATTCAACCGTCCGAAGAATTATGTGTTCCCGCTGCCGCAACGTCAAATCGACCTGAGTAATGGTGTGCTGGTTCAAAACCCGCTCTACCAATAGTAGAATATTCTGATTAGTCGGCTTAAAGCCCTTTGCTGTTAATGGCAGAGGGCTTTTTTTATAAATTTGGTGATGCTATGAGAAAGACTCTGATAACCGTTTTCACTATTTTTTCATTGGTGATTTTTTCCAGTTCCTGTTCAAACGAACTGGCTCCCAAACTCATCGGTGCCTGGGAAATTGATTCCGTTTTTGATTACCATAACGGGTTCACCTATACCGATCGCAATCCCGAGCCCAGAGAAGAACATGAATACCGTGCCGACGGAACAGTTGTTCGCAAGGGAATGGGACAGCAAAAGACCTATTATTATGAACTGGAGGATCGTCTTCTCCTGATTAAGGATATGCCGGGTGGCAGAGGCACTGAATTTACGATCCACAAACTGACCGACTCGATGCTGGTGCTGCGCAAAAAGGTGAAGCCCATCTTCAGGGACGACCGTTCCGAACATTATAAGCTGCAGTATTTCCACCGCAAACAATAAGGGGATGATTACCCGAAGGCGGCGCCCCTCTCAGGCATCAAAATCAATCGAGGCTGACCTTTCTGCCTTCTTTGGCAGAACGGGTGGCTGCTTCCAGAATCTTAACCACCAGGAGGTTATTCTTCAGGGAGGAAAGATCGTTTTCATCCCTGATTTCGCCCTTGAGATAGGCTTCGAGATAGCTGATATAGTCGGCATAATATTCCCCGGAAGCTTTCCATTGTTCGGGTTTCATCTGTTGTTTTTTGCGGATCAGCTCGTTGTCGTTCAGCGCATGAACATAGCTGTTAGCACCGAACACTTCCATGTCCTTAATGGAATAAGGCCAGTTCCAGGAAGCTTCAATTACTCCCGTGGCTGTTTCGTATTCCAGCAGAATGGTGGCCACATCATCCACTTTCGGATATACATTGGGTTTATATTGCTGGATGATGGCGGTTACCGATTTGGGCTTTTCTCCCTTCATCAGCCAGGTCATGAGATTGGCGCCATAGCAGCCGAAATCGCGGGATGCTCCGCCTCCGTTTTTAACGGGATCGGTGAGCCAGGCGAGGAACTCTTCGCTGCAGCCGATTTCGCGCGGACCTTCATGTCCGGAATGCACCACCATCTTACGGAT
>DATCJQ010000345.1:0-2110 GCA_036562745.1 Flavihumibacter sp. | reverse complement strand
GGAACCCAGCGGAACGGAACCCTGCACAACGTGGTTACCGATCAGTATGTAAACGACATGAACAATATCGGGGTACGTGCACAACTGCTTTATACCCCTTCCGACAAGGTGAAAATCACGTTTACCGGTGATGCCACGGATCAGAAACCCAATGGATATGCGCAGGTGGTGGCCGGTGTGGTGCAGACCCAGCGCGCAGGCTATCGCCAGTTCGATTCCATTATTGCCGACCTGGGATATCAGTTGCCCAGCCGCAATCCCTTCGACCGAAAAATTGACCACAATACCACCTGGAAATCCGGAAACCAACTGGGGGGCGGATCGGTTAACATCGATGCCAAAATCGGCGGGGGTATCCTCACCTCCACCACTGCCTGGAGATACTGGAACTGGGATCCCTCCAACGACCGAGATTTCACCGGACTGCCGGTACTCACCCTCTCACAGGCAACATCCAAGCACCAACAATGGACCCAGGAACTGCGTTATGCAGGCGATTTCTCATCGCGACTCAGCGGTGTGGCCGGTGTATTCCTGATTGGCCAGGATCTGAAGACCGATCCCGTGCATATTGAAGAATCCGGCTGGGCACAATGGCGCTTTTCGAAGAGCAGCAACAGTCCCCTTTGGGAAACACCCGGACTCTTTGAAGGATATGGAATCAAAACCAAATCGCGCCTCAAAACATTTGGTGCGGCTGTATTCGGGCAGTTAGACTGGGCCATCACCGACCGACTGCATGTGTTGCCCGGTATCCGCTATAATTACGACAAGAAAGACGTGGACTTCGACCGTCGCACCTATGGTGGTCTGCAAACCGAAGACCCCGCCCTGCTGGCACTGAAAAGAGCCGTATATACCGATCAGCAATTCGTTGCCAACGCAGATGAAAGCAATTTCTCCGGCCAGGTAACTGTATCCTATAAGGTAAGACAGGATATCAGAGCCTTTGCAACCTACTCGCTCAGTTATAAACCGGTGGGCGTAAACCTGGGTGGCCTGCCGACGGATAATGGCAGAGTGATGCTCGAACTGGCACGTATCAAACCGGAAGGGGTATCGCACTATGAGCTGGGTGTGAAAACAACGCCCAGCCGCAACTTCATCTTTAACGCAGCTGCTTTCCTGACCGAGATCAAGGACTATCAGACGCAGGTACAAACAGCCGAAGTGGGTGTGAACCGTGGTTACCTGGCAAATGCTGAAAAAGTACGCGTACACGGTGCCGAAGCAGATGCCAATATCAAGGTGAACGATCACTATACTTTTTTTGGTAACCTGGCTTACACCGAAGGCAGATACCTCTCATTCAAAAATGCTCCCGTGCCCCTGGAGGAAACCGGTGGCAGCGCCTCTTTCAAGGATGTGTCCAAGGGTGAAATGCCCGGCATCTCAAAATGGACCGGATCATTGGGCGGTGAAATCCAGTCGGACCTGAAAAAAGCTTTCAGCAAGGAAGGACGTTATTTCGTGGCGGTGGAAAGCTATTTCCGTTCCAGTTTCTCCTCCAGTCCCTCTCCTTCCAAATACCTGAGAGTGCCAGGCTATGCCCTGGTAAACGGACGGATCGGTTACCGCTCCCGCGATGGTATCAGCATCTTCATCTGGGGACGTAACCTGCTTAACAAAAACTATTTCGAACAATTGCTGGCGGCAGCAGGTAATGCCGGTCACTATGCCGGTGTACTGGGTGACCCCAGAACCTACGGCGTAACACTTCGCTATAGCTTGTAATCTGATTCAGTAGTAAAGGTGGCATCTCCGGATGCTGCCTTTTTAATCAAAATTTAGTCTACCGTTTTAATAGACTTTATTATATTTGATAAAATGCGCTTATGAAATATATCAACGTCCCGGGCCTCTACAATTCAGGCGCCGATCACTGGCAAACCAAATGGGAAGAATTGCACAAAGCTGATTTCATCCGCGTAAATCAGGACAACTGGATCTATGCATATAAAAGGCATTGGGTTCAGCGCCTGCAGCAGGTGATCGCTTCCGTAAACGAACCGATGATCCTGATCGGACACAGTCTGGGTTGTATCACCATCCGCCACTGGCTGAATGAATTCGACAATCCCCTGGTGAAAGCGGTTTTTCTGGTTGCGCC
>DATCJQ010000561.1:0-3047 GCA_036562745.1 Flavihumibacter sp. | reverse complement strand
TCCGCCAGGCCCTGCTACAGGGCGATACCCGACTGGCCAAGAAACTGCTCGGCTACAATTATTTCTTCGAAGGCACGGTGGTGAAAGGAAACCAGCTGGGAAGAACCCTGGGCTACCCCACGGCCAACCTGCAGCTGACCGACAATGAAAAACTGATTCCCGGTAATGGCGTCTATGCCGTGCTGGTTCGGATCACGGAAAACGATACTAACGGCGCCGACCAACCGAATTCAGATGCACACCAACCAAATTCAGGTGCACACCATTTGAATACGGCCACTGCCCAGGCGAGTACTGCCGACCAACCGAACACAGCCGACCAATCGAACAGGGGCTATTCCTCCGAGAAAACGGATTCTAACGGTGATGGCTACCTGAAAGGCATGATGAATATCGGCGTGCGCCCCACCGTGGATGGTTTAAGCAGGGTGATCGAGGTCAACCTTTTCGATTTCGCCCGGGATATTTATGGCGCCACCCTGCAGGTGACCCTGATCGACTGGCTGCGGGCCGAACAGAAATTTGCCGGACTCGAGGCACTAAAGGCCCAACTCGCACAGGATAAAATCGCAAGTCAGAAAATACTGGAGGGACCAGCCATTCCCTAAGCCCTTCCACCCTCTTAAGAAGGCAGAGGCCTGGAGCGGGAAACTATGCCGCCTGGATTATCTTAACCAGCAATTCCTTCAGCAGTCCCGAATCTGAACTACCGCCGTCGTTAATACCCACGGAACGGAGATTGTATTCATGCAGCAGGAGCAGCACCCGCTCGATCCCTTCATAGCCGTATCGCTGCGAGCATTGGATATAGTCCTTCACAAAAAAGGGAGATGCGCCGATGGTGGATGCGATCAGTTTCTCGTCGGATCCCCTCACCCCGAATACCATGAATACCCTACTGAAAAAATTATAGAGGGCCGGAAGTACCATCTGAATGGGACCGGCTTTTGGATTATGCTCGAAGTACTGGACGATCCGGAGGGCCTTGGGCATATCGCGTCGGGCAATGGCATCCTGCAATTCGAATACATTGAACTCCTTGCTCACCCCGATATAGCGTTCGATATCGTCTTCAGTTATGGTGGTACGTCCGCCCAGGTTGATCAGCAGCTTATCGATTTCGTTTTCGATCCGGCTCAGATCATTCCCGATATGATCTACCAGCAGCAGACAGGCTTTCTGGTCGATGCTGAAGCCCTTTGACTGCACCAGCTTTTCTGCCCATCCGGGCAACTGGTTTTCGTACAGCTTTTTGGTTTGAACCAGTTCAGCCTTATCCTTGAGTAGCTTGGCCAGCTTGCTCCGGCCGTCAAGTTTCTTCTCTTTATGTCCCACCACCAGAATGGTAGAGGGAAGCGGATTGGCAATATAGTTCTCCAGCTTGTCGATATCCTTCATCTGCTGGGCTTCCTTGAGTAAAACCACCTGGCGGTCGGAAAACATGGGATAACGCATGCAGGCATTTACCACATCGGCCCAGTTGGCTTCGCGTCCGTAGAAGATGGTAAGGTTGAAACCGGCTTCGGATTCGGAAAGCAGATTGTGTTCTGCCTCGTGCATTATTTTATCGATGTAATAGTCCTCCTCTCCCTCCAACCAATAAACCGGTCTAAAATTTTTTCGCTTCCAATCTGAGAGAATCTTATCTACCGACATGCTTATTTATTCTGGATTGCAATAATAATTGAAAGCTGCGAAAAATTGTTGAAATTAGCATCTGGTCTGTCTTTCCTACCCGGATGAAACGATCCGATATCCCCCTTTATTTTTTTTGGCACGGTTTTCGAAAGGGCAATGGTGTTGATCGCTAAAATGCCCTGATAACCCAACAATTAAGTATTTCAAAATCTGAAAAACAATACAATAATGAGCACATCTAACTATCCATCGGCCACCCCTACGCAGGAACCTAAGAAGGACTATAAGGGTTTGATTATTGCACTCCTGGCAGCAGGTTTGCTGGGAACCTGGGGTTATTTGTTATGGAATAATAACAAAAACGAACAGACCATTCAACAAAAAGAAGCTACCATTTCTCAGGTAACTGATGAAAAGGCTGAGCTGCAAAGAAACTTCGATGCTTCTCTGGCCCGTTTGGATTCCGTTACCGGTTATAATAATCAACTGGAAGGAAAACTGACTGAAAAGAACAGTGAGATTTCCAAACTGAAAACTCAGATTCGCAGCATCCTCAATAAAAGCAATGCCAGTGCAGCCGAGCTGAAAAAAGCTAAGGAACTGATTGCTGAAATGAATGAGAAAGTTGCAAGTCTGGAGCAGGAAGTTGCCCGTCTGACTGCCGAGAATGCTCAACTGAACACCGACCTCGGTACAGAAAGACAAAAGACCACTCAGTTGACCGCTGATCTGGCTACCACCACTTCTGCCAAGCAGGAACTGGAAAAAACAGTAGATATCGCTTCTACACTGAACGCTTATAATATTGCCATCACCCCCATCAACGAGAAAAACAGCGGTAAAGAAAAAGTTACCACTAAAGCTAAGCGCGTTGACAAACTGGTTATCTCCTTTGATGTAGACAACCGTATTGCTCCTGCCGGAAGCGCCGACGTTTACGTGGTGGTTATTGGTCCGGATGGTAAACCCGTTGCTCAGGAAAGCCTGGGTTCAGGAACCTTCACTACCCGTGAAGATGGCGAAAAACCCTTCACTGCTAAAGTGCCGGTGAAAATTGAAACCGGTAAGAAAACTCCGGTTGAGTTTGCATGGAAATCTGATTCCGATTTCCAACGCGGTAATTACAAAATCGAGATCTATCACAATGGTTTCAAAATCGGTGAAGGTACTCGCGAGCTGAAAAAAGGTGGTCTGTTTGGTTAATCGAGCCTATGCTCACCTCATAAAAAGAAAGGCCGTCTGCAGGAATGCAGGCGGTTTTTTTTGTAGGGGGAACAAAGGAAACAAAGGGAACGAGCAGACAAAGGAGACAAAGGAAACAAAGGTGACAAAGGAGACAAGCAGACAAGGGAACATGCCTTCTCCATTCACCTTTCTCCCTTCTCCATTCTCCCTTCCCCCTTCACCCT
>DATCJQ010000311.1:0-10391 GCA_036562745.1 Flavihumibacter sp. | reverse complement strand
TTCGCCTGCAGGAATGGCCGCAGAGAAAGAAGTCGAAGAATCTGTTAATCCGGTTATGAAAGGGAATATTAATCACTCGGTTTGCCGCTGGACCTTCGGCCATCTGAGCCTCGAGGAATTGTGTAAGGCAGCGAAGGAGATCGGAATTAAGGCGATCGACCTGGTAGGTCCCTCCGATTGGCCCGTGCTGAAAAAATATGGTCTGTACTCGTCCATGTGCAACGGGGCTGAGATCGATCTGGTGCGCGGATTCAACAATACCACCTATCATGCCCGGCTCGTGAAGAACTACAGCGAGATGATACCCCTGGTGGCGAAAGCCGGCTATAAAAACCTGATCTGCTTCAGCGGAAACCGCGATGGTATGGATGACGAAACCGGTTTGCAGAATGCGGTAATCGGACTCAAGAAGATCCTGCCGCTGGCGGAAAAACATGGTGTAACACTGACCATGGAACTGCTGAACAGCAAGATCGATCACCCGGATTATATGTGCGACCGGTCCGTGTGGGGCGTTGAACTCTGCAAGCGCCTGGGCTCTGAAAACTTCAAGCTGCTCTATGATATTTACCATATGCAGATCGATGAGGGCGATGTAATTCGCACGATTCAGCAAAACCACGTATATTATGGACACTATCATACTGCAGGGAATCCCGGCCGGCATGAAATTGACGATAGCCAGGAACTGAACTATCCCGCCATTATGAAAGCTATTGTGGCCACAGGGTTCAAAGGTTATGTAGCACAGGAATTTATTCCGACAGCCAGCGATAAAATCGCATCCTTGCGAAAGGCAATTGCGATTTGCGATGTCTGATTGTTGAATGCTATTACATTTTTAAACCAAGTATATGGCTGAAAATACCTACGATGCCATCGTTATTGGTTCCGGTATCAGCGGGGGCTGGGCTGCCAAAGAGCTGACAGAAAAAGGCCTGAAAACCCTGATGCTGGAACGTGGCAGAGACGTGAAACATGTTAAGGACTATGTGAATGCGAACAAGCATCCCTGGGAATTCCCCCACCGGGGTGGACGCACACAGCAAATGATTGCTGACTATCCGGTCCTGAAAAGAGATTATCCGCTCAATGAAACCAACCTCGATTTCTGGGCCAGTGATAAGGATTGTCCCTATACCGAAATCAAGCGGTTCGACTGGTTCCGCGGATACCAGGTGGGTGGACGCTCACTGACCTGGGGGCGGCAGAGTTATCGCTGGAGTGATCTGGACTTTGAAGCCAATCTCAAAGAAGGTATTGCGGTCGACTGGCCGATTCGTTACAAGGATATCGCTCCCTGGTACAGCTATGTGGAACGCTTTGCCGGCGTAAACGGCTCGAAGGAAAACCTCTGGCAATTGCCCGATGGTGATTTTTTGCCCCCAATGGAACTGAACTGCGTGGAGAAGGATGCAGCCAAACGCATTCGCGAACATTATAAAGATGCGCGCAGACTGATCATCGGTCGCAGCGCCAACCTGACTGTTCCGCTGAACAATCGTACCAATTGCCAGTATCGGAATAAATGCTGGCTGGGTTGTCCCTTTGGTGCTTATTTCAGTACCCAGTCAGCCACACTGCCTGCAGCAGAAGCAACCGGTAATCTTACCCTGCGTCCCTGGTCGATTGTTACGAAAATCCTTTACGATAAGGATAAGAAAAAAGCTACCGGCGTGGAAGTGCTGGATGCCGAAACGATGAAGACCTACGAGTATTATGCGAAGATCATCTTCCTGAATGCATCAGCGCTGAACAGTACCTGGATTTTGATGAACTCTGCAACGGATATCTGGCCCGACGGACTGGGCAGCAGCAGTGGAGAACTCGGTCACAATCTTATGGACCATCACCTCGGCGTGGGCGCTTCGGGTATTGTTGAGGGGTATGAAGACAAATATTACAACGGACGTCGTCCGAATGGGTTTTATATTCCAAGATATCGCAATCTGAAAGGGGATGAGGGACGCGGTTATCTGCGTGGATTCGGTTACCAGGGCGCAGCCAGCCGCCAGGGCTGGAGCCGCGAAATTGCCGAGCTCAGCATCGGTGCAGAACTCAAGGATGCCCTTACAGAACCCGGCAGCTGGACCATGGGTATGGGTGGTTTCGGAGAAATTCTTCCTTACCACGAAAACAAGGTAACACTGGATAAAACCAAAACGGATAAGTGGGGACTGAACGTACTGGCCATTGACTGTGAGTTGAAAGAAAACGAACTGAAGATGCGTCAGGACATGATGAACGATGCCGCAGAAATTCTGGAAGCTGCCGGTGTGAAGAATATTCAAAAGTGGGACGGTGACGGCACCCCGGGACGTGGCATTCACGAAATGGGAACCGCACGCATGGGGCGTGATCCCAAAACATCGGTATTGAACAAGTGGAACCAGGTTTGGGATGCACCGAATGTGTTTGTAACCGACGGTGCCTGTATGACATCCTCCGCCTGTGTGAATCCATCGCTCACGTATATGGCATTGACAGCCCGTGCTGCCGATTTTGCTGTATCGGAATTGAAGAAGGGCAATCTCTGATCCGGTACTCAACCTAATGTATAACCGAAAAAAATCATTATATGAAACGTAGAGAAGCCGTTTCAACAATGGCAGTGATTCTGGGTGGCTCGATGGTGGGATCCCAGTTATTTCTCACCGGTTGTAAGCAAACAGATAAAAAATCCTCAATAACCGATTTTACGGCGGAGGAAATTGCGCTGCTGGATGAGATTGGCGAGACCATCATTCCCACTACCGATACTCCGGGTGCAAAAGCTGCACAGATCGGTGCGTTCATGAAAGTGATGGTAACCGATTGTTATGATGAAGCCGCTCAGAAGGTTTTTGTTGAAGGCATCGGTAAGTTGCAGGAAGCCAGCGATAAGAAATTCGGAAAGGGATTTATGGCACTGGATGCTGCGCAGAAAAAGGAATTGCTGATTGAACTGGATGCAGAGCAAAAAGAATATCAGAAGAATAAGAAGGAGGGGGAGCCGAATCATTATTTTAAGATGATGAAGGATCTGACCCTGCAGGGATATTTCACATCCGAAATCGGGGCAACCCAGGCGCTTCGCTACGAGGCTGTACCGGGTCGCTACGAAGGTTGTGCTCCTTATAAGAAAGGAGACAAAGTCTGGGCCACCTGATACCAGCCATTAATCGTGCTGGCGAAGGGTGATATGTTTTGCCGGGAGGTTCAAAGAGATCTTTCGGCTGGCATATCACCCTTTTTTTATTTGGTTGAGACCCAACTCACCAGTGACAGGGAAAAAATATTTTCTCAGTCAAACACATTAGATTAAATTACAATATAACCACAAAGCAACCCCATACATTTTCCCTTATCCGAGCCCCCGGATGGGGGAGTACGTCCGGCAAACCTCTATTATTTTCGACTAATCATCGGGATCACTTTATTATTGCTGACCTTAACAGGAAGTTGGGAAACAGCCGGACTTGGCAAACATGCCCAGCTTGCGTTAGCGCAGGAGCAAAAAGGACTCGATTATTGGGTGTATCTGTTCAGCAGGCTGTTGCTGCACCAAAAAATTGCAGCTGTATTGCTCTTGGTTTTTGGAATAAGCCTTTTTAAAACCGTAATCGAATCAAAGGATAAAAATCGTTTCGACTTCCTGTTGCGACGACAGCTATGGTTTTTGATTTTGGGCGTGGTAAATGCGTTGATCTTTTTGTATCGCGGTGATCTGCTGTTTTTTATTGGTGTATTGGGCATTTTGTTTTTTGTATTGGCCCGGCTTACTGTGAGAACGCAATTGAGTTTGGTCATCCTATTTTGCCTGATATGGATCGGACGTCAATATTGGTATTATTCCGATGACCGGGACTTGCATGGTAAATATGCGGCCGTGCTGGCCATTGAAAAACAATGGCCCCGGGACACTGCACAACGGGCTGCCTCGGACACACTTACATCAAAACAAGCTACGGACAAAGCGACCTGGGAACAAATTGCCCAAACAAAAAAATACGACAGTGCAGCGGTGGCAGGGGCCAGGGCAGCAATGCGCTCCACGACCTATAGCACCAATTTCAACCATGTGCTGAATCCGGTTAAGAATGAGCAAACCTTTTGGATTTTTCGCGAGGGGATCTGGCTCGGCGGAATGATGATCCTGTTGGGAATGGCTTCAAATCAGGCGCGATTTTTCAGCAAAAGGTTCAGTTCATCTTTCAAATTAATATGGGGACTGTTTGCGTTGGGCACGGCTGCGGGATGGG
Organism: Flavihumibacter sp.; assembly: GCA_036562745.1. Lineage (GTDB taxonomy): Bacteria > Bacteroidota > Bacteroidia > Chitinophagales > Chitinophagaceae > Flavihumibacter. Next base: position 6,150 of record DATCJQ010000311.1, on the reverse strand, counting down.
GGTATTTGCAAATGGATCTGAGCCGAATGGTTGCAACGGATTATACTGCTTATATCAGCAGATTTAATATTCCGGCCAATCTATTTTATCCGCTGGAAATTGGATTGTCGGCATTCGGTTGGATTTCCATTTTGGCCGCTCTGGCAGATAAGATTGTGTTTCCCTGGAGGGCATTGACAGCTGTAGGAAGCATGCCCCTCACCATATATATGATGCAGTGTCTGGCAACCTCACTGTTCTTTTCGGGATATGGCTTTGATTTTTATGGCATGTATTCAGCCGGTGGCCTCTTGTTATTTGGATTGGAACTGAATCTGCTGCTGATAGCATTTGCAGCGGTTTGGACCCATTATTTCAACGCTGGTCCATTGGAGTATTTATTAACCCGGGCTATTACCGGCACTACTTCAACCTTAATCCATGAAACAGTCTGAGCTATATCCTGCGCCTGTCGCCAACGCCAACCGCATCCAGCTTATCGATTCGATACGCGGCGTTGCACTGCTGGGTATTCTATTGATGAACATCCCCGGTTTTGGTTTGCACTGGTCTGAATTCATCAAGCTTCTGAAGGGGCCTCATGATTTAAACTACCAGGTATTTAAATCGGTGATGGTTATTCCGGAAGGCAGCATGCGCGGACTGTTTTCCATGTTATTCGGAGCCGGAATGCTGCTGTTCATGAAAAACAAAAAAGAGCAGGGTAGCGCAACGCCGGTGGCAGAATTATATTTTCGTCGGCTGCTTTGGCTGATGTTGTTTGGCTTGTTAAATGCCTATGTGCTATTATGGAATGGTGATATCTTATTCTTTTATGCATTTGCCGGGATGTTGTTGTTCGCGTTTCGCGATCTCCGTCCATACCAATTAATTATTGTTGCGCTGGTATGTATGGCGATCGGAATGGTGAAGGCGCAGGACTCATTCCGCCAGTTAAAAAAGAACCGGAACGGATATCTCGCTGCACAGAGGGCCGACAATGAAAAGCGTGCACGTACTGCTGAAGAAAACAGCGCATATGCTGCATGGGAAGGAATCCAGCAGTCGGCCTATGTTGTAGACACCGCAGCTGCCAGGGAGGAGATAGGCAAGATGAGAGGGAGTTACCGGACGGTATTCGGACATCTTATAACTGTCAATGGAATTGCCATGCCCAATTTTTTATACAATAATAACTGGGATCCCTTAACGATGATGTTTATGGGGATGGCTTTGTTCGGACTTGGATTTTTTACCAATCGATGTTCCACGCAAACCTATTGGCTTTGTGTTTTGGTGGGATATGGACTGGGATATCTTATCAGTAATTTTCATTTTCACGCGGTATATGGTAACGGACTGAATATAGCAGGGATGGTGGATCGGTTCAGGGTTAGTCCTGTTTTACTCTATGATATTAAAAGGGTGCTGATATCGGTTGGTCATGCGAGCCTGATCGTGCTAATCTACCGGGCAGGGCTGTTAAAATGGTTGATGAAGGCCCTGGGAAAAGTGGGGCAGATGGCATTTACAAACTATCTCATGCAAAGTATTCTGTGCAGTGTTTATTTTACCGGAGTGGGTTTGGGAAAGTTCAATTACCTGGAATTTCATCAGCTCTATTATGTTGTATTAGTCATCTGGGTATTCCAGCTACTAATGTCCACTATATGGCTGTACTATTTCCGTTTCGGCCCTTTTGAATGGCTTTGGCGATCACTTACCTATTGGAACATACAACCCATGGTTAGGCGACGCAGGCAAATATTTGAGGAAGTTGTTACGGTGTAGGGGGCCGTGCCTGTTGATACGTTTATCTGCTGATTAAATAAAAAGGCCATCGATTAGATGGCCTTTATTTTCGCAAGGGAAAATTTTATGCTTCTGCACTTCCTTCTACCGGGGCTGAATTGTTTTCAGTTGAAGGTGCTTCTTCAACCGGAACGATGGGCGCCGGAGCCGGTGCTTCTTTTTTTACTGTTTTGCGGGTTGCTTTTTTAGCTGCTTTTTTGGGAGCGGCTTTTTTCGCAGCTTTTTTTGCTACTTTTTTGGGAGCGGCTTTTTTCGCGGCTTTTCTGGGAGCTGCTTTTTTTGCCACCGCTTTCTTCACTGCCTTCTTGGCCGGAGCTTTTTTAGCGGCCTTCTTTTTTGTGGGCATATTTAGTTCGTCTTTAGAGTGAATAATGGGTTAACAAGAAAGATTTCTAAATTTACACCCCTTGTACATATCTTCCAATATGTCAGTGAGTTTTGTGCAGATATTTTTTTCCCTGACCGTCGATCGCCTCCCGGAGTGATCAGGCCACCGGCGGTTCCGGACCCGATTTTTCCGGAATTTTCTGCTCCCCAAACTTGGTTTCTAATTTCCGGGAGAATACTTACCTTTGCGTCCCAAATTGGGTTTTGGGTATTTCCCGACCCGCTTGGACAGCCGGAATGGCTAAACAAGGCATAACATTTTTAACATATAACAATGGCAGACTTAAGATTTCAAAGAAACTTCGGTATTGCGGCCCACATTGACGCCGGTAAGACCACTACAACAGAGCGTATTCTGCGCTACACAGGTATGATTCACAGAACCGGAGAGGTACACGACGGTGCTGCTACGACCGACTGGATGGAGCAGGAGAAAGAGCGGGGGATCACCATCACTTCTGCTGCGGTAAGCTGCCAGTGGACCTTCCCGACTGTACTGGGTAAGCCTACACCTGATTCTAAAAAGTACTATTTCAATATCATCGATACTCCCGGTCACGTGGACTTTACCGTAGAGGTGGAGCGTTCCATGCGTGTACTGGATGGTCTGATCGCGCTGTTCAGTGCGGTTGACGGGGTAGAACCTCAGTCTGAAACCGTATGGCGCCAGGCTAACCGCTACAAGGTTCCCCGTATCGGTTTCGTAAACAAAATGGACCGTTCAGGGGCTGACTTCCTGAATGTGGTTCGCCAGGTAAAGGAAATGCTGGGTGCGAAAGCCGTTCCCCTGCAAATCCCCATCGGCGCTGAAGATAACTTCAAAGGCGTGGTTGACCTGATCAAAATGAAAGGTATCGTTTGGCATGCTGAAACAGAAGGTATGACTTTCGACGAGATCGACGTACCTGCTGATCTGGTTGACGAAGCCAACGAATGGAGAGCGAACCTGGTGGAGGCTGTGGCTGAATACGACGATAACCTGATGGAGAAATTCTTCGAAGATCCCAATTCCATCACCGAAGCGGAAATGCACGAAGCGATCCGCAAGGCTACCATCGATCTGAGCATCGTTCCGATGATGTGTGGTTCTTCCTTCAAAAACAAAGGTGTACAAGCAGCACTGGATGCGGTATGTCGTTACCTGCCCAGTCCCGTTGATATCGACGCTATCGAAGGTACTCACCCCGAAACCGGTGAAACCATCGTGCGTAAGCCGGATCCCAAAGAACCCTTTGCAGCGCTGGCTTTCAAGATCATGACCGACCCCTTCGTAGGTCGTCTGGCCTTCTTCCGCGCTTATTCCGGACGCCTGGATGCCGGTTCCTATGTACTGAACGTGCGTAGCGGTAAGAAAGAGCGTATCAGCCGTATCATGAAAATGTTCGCCAACAAACAGAACCCGATCGACTTCATCGAAGCCGGTGATATCGGTGCTGCTGTTGGTTTCAAAGAAATTAAAACCGGTGATACCCTCTGTGACGAGAACCACCCGATCACGCTGGAGAACATGTTCATTCCCGAGCCCGTAATCGCGGTAGCCATCGAGCCCAAAACTCAGGCTGACGTTGATAAAATGGGTATGGCGATTGCCAAACTCGTGGAAGAGGATCCCACCCTGCGTGTAAACACCGACGAAGAAACCGGTCAAACCATCCTTCGTGGTATGGGTGAATTGCACCTGGAAATCATCATCGACCGTATGCGTCGTGAATTCAAGGTGGACGTTAACCAGGGTAACCCGCAGGTGGCTTACAAAGAAGCATTCACCGGTAAGGTTGAACACCGCGAAACCCTGAAAAAACAAACCGGTGGTCGTGGTAAATTCGCCGACATCTACTTCGAACTCAGCGCTGCTGATCCCGAGTGGCTGGAAGCAAACCCCGGCAAAAACTTCCAGTTTGTGAACGATATCTTCGGTGGATCTATCCCCAAAGAATTCATTCAGCCGATTCAGAAAGGTTTCGAAGCAGCCATGCAAAATGGTGTACTGGCTAACTACCCGGTAGTAAACATGAAAGTGCGCGTTTTCGACGGTAGCTTCCACGCTGTGGACTCCGATGCGATGTCGTTCGAACTTTGTGCTAAACAAGGGTTCCGTGAAGCTGCCCGCAAAGCCAAGCCGGTACTGCTCGAACCCATCATGAAAGTGGAAGTGGTTACTCCCGACCAATACATGGGTGATGTAACCGGTGACCTGAACCGCCGTCGTGGTATGATGGAAGGTATGGACAGCCGTAACAATGCCCAGGTAATCAAGGCTAAAGTTCCCCTGAGTGAAATGTTCGGTTACGTAACTCAGTTGCGTTCTCTGTCTTCAGGCCGTGCATCTTCCACCATGGAGTTCTCTCACTATGCTCCTGCGCCCAATAACATCGCAGAAGAAGTGGTTGCCAAAGTAAAAGGAAAGGTTAATGCCTAATATAGAGAACCGGCTTCGGCCGGTTTTTTTATGCCCTTTTTGAAAATGCAACCATGTTGCATAAATAAAAGCGATGGGGGCTATTGACATTGTGCTCGCTTTGGAACTATTTTTACACCATCCTACTCCAATCTTCCTTCCAAAAACTTTAATGTTCCCCGACCTGCACAGGTCAAGCATCGTACCCAAGATCCCCCGAAAAAGCCAGTTGTGTATTTCAATTCCGTTACTCTAAATGTACCGACATGGCATTCTCAATCATTCCATCCCGCAGGATGGCAATTATGATTCTACTGGCTACCCTGGGAGCCGTATCAGAAATTCAGGCGCAGGATTATTCCCTTTCCATAAGACAAATCAGCTGGACAAATTATAGAACTGAAGAGGACTTTGCTGATCCCCATAATGTTGATAAATCGGTTAAACATAACCGTTATGACTATGCGCTGCATAGTGGCGAGCCGGTATTGCTAACCACCTATCTGCCCGATCAATATGCATCCATGCCGGAAAAAGCTGCGGCCGTTCAGCTGGCGGATGGAGCTATGGAAGTGCGTAACAGAAAGGGCACCCTGCTGATGAAACTGCACAGCACGCAGCTGATCACCATTCAATCACTGTTGCAGGGGAAAATTCATAACCAGGAATTCGTCAGTCAGTTTGTGGTGAATGAGTCGGCCAGTGCTGTTACCATCGATATGAATCGTCAGTTGCTTCGCCAGTTGCTGGCTCTTTATTTCAGCAAGCAACAACGCGAAAATCACCTGCTGGGCGATTTCCGACTGGAGTACGGAAAATGGCTGGTATCTCAGAAAACCATGCCGGGGCGTGAAGAACGCTATTTGCAACCCTGCGGATCAGGAAATTTTGCCAACGCGATCTATTCCTGGAAGATTCCGGCCGGACTTGAAGCATTGCTGGGCGAAGACAATACCGTGGAAGCACTGATTGACCTGGGCATTGAAGTATTGTCTGGTAATAAAGCCGTTTCCAAAAGCCAGCAGGAAGATCTCGAAAATACCCTTCGCATCGTAAATGAAGCCTTTGAGCAGGGGCGTTACCTGGTGGGCTGGAGCCAGCAGTTTATCACCTGTTCCAACAGCTGGATCATGCGTTGGAAGATGCTGACACCGGCGATGGAGCTTCCCTTCGGTGAAGATGCATATACTACCAGCGCTGCGGTGGATAGTTCCAATGGCATTTCCCTGATCGTAAAAGGATTGAGCGATTCGCGCGTACTTATCGAGTTGTATACTGAAAAGGGAAGCCGGGTTGATAAACTGTGTTATCAGCATATCGGTGAAGGAGAGGTGCTGCGTTTCGCCATTAAGAAACCGGCAAAAGCTGATCGCTTAATCTACAAAGTTACTGCAGACGGTAGAACCTATTCGGGCCTGATTCCCTAACTTTCAGGGCCAATAGGAAAACCATGCGTCAACTCGTTTTATTCATCTTCATTTTATTCTTATCGTATTATCAGACAGCCGCTCAGATTCGTTGGGCAGCCGACGGAAAAGGCTATTACAGGGTAGAGGAAAACAGTATTCGTTTCA
>DATCJQ010000308.1:0-9295 GCA_036562745.1 Flavihumibacter sp. | reverse complement strand
GGCCTGCGTGGCGTAGAAGCTGAAGCCGGAGATGGCGAACCGCTGGCGACTTTTATCACCGGAGCCGTTCAGTTGTTTAACGAGTTCGATCAAACCATTTTCACCCAGGTCGGCCACGGCCATCGCGTTGTGAATGAGGTCGGCAGAATCATTGGCCGGCGTCTTGGCAAGCAGATCGGCTATCTTGGTAGGTATGGTTCTGTTTTGATCGGTTTGGGCAGATGCAGTATTCAATAACGCGCCTGCCAGTATAAAAGAGAGGACTGTTTTTTTCATGATGTTTTGTCTGATAAGAAAACCTAATTAAATAGACCAGGGTCCGCGCATGGGTGGGTTCAGGAGTCGGTTGGCTCCCTCGTCGTTGATGAATTCCTGTTTCACCGGGTCAAAACGGAGTGAGCGTCCGAGCTGGAGCGCAATCTTACCCATGTTTACGATGGTACAGGAGCGATGTCCATTCTCTTCATTCAGCGCGAATTTTTTCCGACCCTTAACGGCTTCCACAAAATCGGTTACCTGCGGAGCGGGATCGGGGAATTCAGCCAGTTTTCGTTCGATATCCGGAATGGTACATTTGAATCCTTTGTACAATTTGCCCTGGGGACCCTCGATATAGGCGGCATCGGTCATGGATCCGTCGCCATCCAGGATAATCTGGCAGCCATCTGCATAGGTATAGGTGATGCGGCGCCAGGTTCCCACGGCATCGTCGTGTTGCTGCGGGGCGTCCACTTCCACATGGATGGGCGATTCGTCGTCCTTACCGAGGAAGTATTGAACGGGATCGATATAGTGCTGGCCCATATCACCGAGACCACCGCCATCATAATCCCAGTACCCTCTGAAGGTGGTATGTACGCGGTGCGTGCTGTAAGGCTTATAGGGTGCCGGACCGAGCCACATGTCGTAATCCAGCTCCTGCGGAACGGGCTCAACAGGTAAATCGGTTTTTCCCACCCAGTAGAATTTCCAGTCGAAACCGGTATGCTTGCTGATGGTCACTTTCAGCGGCCAGCCCAACAGACCGGATTCCACCAGTTTCTTCACGGGTTTTACAGTGGTATTCAGACCATAGAAATTGTCCTCAAAGCGGAACCAGGTATTCAGTCGGAAAATTCTTCCGTGCTGCTTAACGGCTTCCACCACTTTTTTGCCCTCTCCGATGGTGCGGGTCATGGGCTTTTCGCACCAGATATCTTTTCCGGCTCTGGCTGCGTCCGCGGCCATGATCCCATGCCAGTGCGGGGGCGTGGCAATATGAACGATATCTACTTCCGGCAGATTGATCAGCTCGCGGTAATCACGGAAAGTCTTCACGCCCTTGCCTCCTCCGAGGGCATCCAGGGCCAGCTTGATATGCCGGGTATCCACATCACAAACGGCAATCGTGCGGGTGCCAGCATACCCGAAATGTCCACGGCCCATGCCGCCGACTCCTATTACTCCTTTCGTGAGGGTATCGCTGGGTGCCAGATAACCCTTGCCCAACACATGACGGGGCACAATGGTAAAAGCGGCAATGGTGCCTGCTGCGTTCTGCAGAAACCGCCGCCTTGAATTTCTCTTATTATTTGACATATTTCTGGAATGATTTTGCGTGCTTAAGTTAAGCATTTTAGAGGTGCTGCCGGCGGAAATAGCACATACGATTGCGCAATGCATCATAATTTGGAATGATTTGGCAAAAAAGTGGATGTAACTTAGAATATGCCCATTTTCGACTTCCATATTCATCCCTCGCTGAAGGAGCTGCTTGCACCGCCTTCACTGGCGCTCACGCCCTGGGATAATATCGCCGTAAAACTGAATGTCGGAAAACTCTTCGGCCACGAAACGCAGGTAGGAATCAACTCGGTATTTAATCAGGCACTGAACTCGCAGGCCAACCTTACACAATTGCATAAGGGCGGTGTGGATCTGGCCGGTGTGGCACTGTATGCCATCGAGAAAAATATCGCGCGCGGTGTGTTGGCGCGGAAAATCGTCGCCAATAACTCGATTCATCCCCTCGATCCGGATATTCTTCAACAGATTCAACACGCCCCATCCTATTACACATGGCTAAAAAAGAATATGGACTCGCTGTTGCAGAATTCGGTTAGTCCTGATGGTAAGCTTCGTTTCCAATTTATCAATTCGATGCAGGATTACCGGCCGGGCAGCGATACAATTCACGGAATTTGCCTGGTTGAGGGACTGCACTGTTTCATGGATGACCCCTATGCCCCGGGTGCGGAGGAGTCCTTTCATATCAATCTCACGGATTTCCGCGAGCGATACAAGGTTAGAGTGTTTGCGATCAATGCAGCTCATATGCAGGCGGTACCGTTTTATAATCATGCATATGGAATGCAGTTTATTCAGGACCCGGGTTTTGTTCCGGATGGAAATGGTATAACGGATGCGGGTATGCGAATCATCCGGCATCTGTATGAGCAGAACATATTGGTGGATCTGAAGCATCTCAGCCTGAATGCAAGGCGACAATTGATCAGTTTTCATAAGGAACATTATCCCGATCGCCCGATAATTTGCACGCATGCGGGGTTAACGGGACTTTCGGTGCGGAACCGCTTATCGCAGTTATATGAAAAACCGCGTCGCGAGGGTGGACACTGGGAGGTAAAGCACATGAAACGCAGGGGAACGGTTGATCATTCGGCCTTTAATCACAGCAGTATCAATCTTTATGATGAAGAAGTGGTGGAAATACTGCGTTCGGGCGGACTTTTCGGCCTGTCGATGGATCAGCGGATACTTGGCTATCCCGGGGAAGACACGGTAGCCCAGGCATTCTTGATTCCGACCGATAGAGAAATTATCAGCGACCTGGAAGCTGGTTTCTTTTTTCGCCCCTATACAAATCCGAAGGATGCACCGGTAATGCAGGATACGGATGCTGCGCTCACGGCGGATGAGGCCCAGGAGCAGGAATCGGATAGTCCGCAGGTGCATTATGACTATTTTATCAATCAGCTTTTACATTTTCTGCGAATTGCAAAACAGGCCCGATTTGCCTTGGATAAGGCTGCCGAACAAATTTGTATTGGTTCCGATTACGATGGTTTGATCAACCCTATCGACTGCTGTCTGAATGCGGCATCGCTGCCGGCGTTTAAAAATGAACTGACGCGGCTTCTAAAAAGGGGAAGAAAAATCTGGGATCGTGCGGGTATTGCGAAGTCGTCGGTGGATATTGATAAACTGATAGAAGGACTGTTTTATCAGAACGGCGTTAATTTTTTAAAGAAGATGATGCCCTGATATCCCATAAATTTGTTGCCTGAATCCTGCTTGACTGGTGAAATCAATCCTGGTATTTATTCTTTTGCTGACTCTTCCCGTGGTAAAGAGGGAGAAACTTCCCGAACCACTGGTGGGCAAGGTTGTGGGCGTATTGGACGGCGATACGATAGATCTGTTGTACGATGGCAAAACGGTTCGCGTTCGGCTGGAGCATATCGATTGCCCGGAGATTCGTTCAAAGCAACCCTTTGGTGCAAAAGCAAAACAGTTCACATCAGATCATTGTTTCGGGAAGCAGGTGCGCCTGAAGCACCGGAACAGGTTTGACCGGAATAATCGGTTGATCGCGGTGGTGATATTACCCGACGGGAAGAACCTGAATTATGAACTGGTGAAAGCGGGACTTGCCTGGCATTTCGTGAAGTATTCATCGGCAAAAGAATATGCCGAAATGGAAGAACTGGCGCGGAAATCGCGGGTGGGATTATGGTCCGAAAAGGATCCCACGCCTCCCTGGCAATGGAGAACACCCAGGCGAAGCAAGAACTGAGATACCGTGAAAAAACGGGTGGATTCTCAAAAAAAGCCTTTCTATTTTTACTTCAACAATTTTCACTCCTACCTCCCTGGTTTAAACAGATACGGATATCCGTACCCCCGATCCTGTCTGGATCTGCGTTTGCCCGATGCAATCGGGACGAGTATTGACTGCAGCGATAGTGTGGTCATCATCTTTAAAATTTAAGGTTATGCGAAAATTAAGCGTGATGGAAATGGAACATGTGCAGGGAGGCCGTGAGCTTGATTGTGCAATAGCTGGTGCTACTATGGTACTCACCACCGCATTCGGTATCCTGACCTTTGGTGGCGGTGCAATTGCAATAGCGGCTTTGTCAGTTGCCTATTTGAAAAACATCTACAATACCGGCCGAGCCTGCGATTTGTTTTAACCAGAATTGAAACAGGGTAACACCTGTTTCAATTTTACGCGATATGTTTCCCGGTTTGTTATATATCGAGCTGCTTAAAACTGAATTCAGGGAAAGATTCAGGCATACACAGTTAGGCATGATCGGGCCCTGGTTGATCAAGGGGATGATTGTGTTCACTATCTATCAGTCTGTATTTTTTGTGATGCTATGGTTGTTAAAAGGAGGCAGCTCAAACCAAAAAATTGCCGCAGTAGGAATATTTGCAACGCTTGCACTCGAATTGTTGATCAGGATAATCTTTGCACCACCCGCTTTTCTGCCCTATAACAACTTACTGGTAATGGGAATGAAAAGGAAAATTCTGGCTGCATACTGGGTATTTCGATCGTTGTTCAAGTCAGAAGCTATCCTGGGGTGGATTTGCATCTGCTTTTTGTATCTCTTACTACAACTGCGATTTGCGATTGCATCCGGTCCGGCTTTTTTACTTCATTCGTTTCTGTTCCTGCTTTTGCAACTGATGGTGTTACTAAGCCGAGTGTTGGGTGCTGTTGGCAGGTGGATATATTGGCTGGCAATAGGGTTATCGGTAACTATTTTATATGGATTGGCTCAGTTGCTGTTGTTAACGGAAACCATGAATTGGATTACCACTCATTGGGAGTGGATCCCGGGGGCACTTGTTATGCCGGTATTGCTAATCAGATTAATTATCCGGTTATTGGTAGGATATGTCTTATTTGAAAATTGACTTTCTAAAACAGGTTCAGTGGTTCCTGATGATGGAATACCGCTTCATTATTCGGTCGGCCAGGCCGCGTAAAGTCTTTATTTTGACTCTGCTAAGCCCTTTGTTCTGGTTTAATTTTTCAATTATTGGCGAATTCGAAGAGGGCCCATTGTTCTTTCTGGAGGCATTTACGATTTTGTGTATTGGTGCCTTTGCTTATGCACAGTATTTTTTTTCATGGCAGGCATCGTTTATGATTTCCCTCGCAAGTTTACCCGTTAACTGGACGGCGTATTTTGTAGCAAGGATAATTCCCATTTTTCTGATAACCATTTATTCGGCCATACCAGCTTGTCTGTTCTTTTTGAATACCGCAAACCTGCCAGCAATATTTGCCATCTCCTTTTATTTGTTGGGATCTGTGCCTGCGTGCGTACTTCTGCAGAATGCGCGTGGAACCGTTTGCTTTGATGAGAACAAAAAGGGATTCTTCAGTAATTGGATAGGCAAAACCGTTCACCAGTATATCATGGAAGGGATTTTGTTTGGGATTCCGGTCCTGGTTTTTGGTATTGCGTTGCTGGTTAATAAGGTTTCATTTCTAAGCTGGTACTTGTATTTGGTGGGTATGGTTTCATTGATGAGCCTACCCTTCCTGGTGCGCCGTCGTTGCAGAGATAAAATTTGGTTAGAACGAATCGTTGAAGCCAATGAGAAATATAATTGAATGCAGGGAAATTCAAGTGGGATTTAAATCGGGCTTTACCCTGCTTATTGACGAACTGATCATCCCTGTACAGGCATTTTTTCATTTAGCCGGCGCCAACGGTTCCGGCAAATCAAGTCTGCTCAAAGCGGTAAGCGGACTACTGCGTCTGCAGAAAGGATGGATTAGGATAAAGGGTGAAGATATTTCCAGGGAAGAGAATTGGAAACAGGATACCGGTATTTATCTGGGTGAACATCACCTGCCCGGCTTTCTGACAGCAAGGGAATACCTGACACTTGTATGCAGGCTGAAGAATAAATCGACCGATCTGATTGATGAAGCACTCCGCCTGAATAAGCTGGGATTGAACGAATTGATGGGCGGAACAAAACTAATAAGACAATTTTCACAGGGCATGAAAGTTCGGCTGGCAATATTGGGAGCGATCATTGCCAGACCATCGTTATTGATACTGGATGAGCCATTTGCCCACCTCGATCAGGCGGCTCAGGAAGAACTGCGCAGCTTGCTGTTTGATTTTCATCAATGGGGAGCAACAATTTTATGCACCTGTCATGAACGCGAATTATTGGAGGGATTGGTGACGGAATCCGCAACACTTGATAAGGGGCGAATACTGGCACAATAAAGGAATGCATTTTTAAAACCGGGTTATGAGAAAGGAATTGTGTGAGCAGGAAGTGAAATATGATGAGTTAATCCGTTTGTTTCTGCTTGAGGCAGGTATTTATATACTCTTGCTCTATTGCATGAACAATTGGATCATAACAGATCAGGTCATATTCAATTCGATGATGGGACTCGTGGATATGGATAGTGATCTGGATCATTATTTCTTAACAATCGGGAAAGGCCGTAACTGGGCTTATCTGGTATCACCCATTGTATTTGCACTCAGGGTATTTTTTACGGGCTGTGTTTTGTATTCAGTTTTGTTGATAAAAAATCAACCCGCCCCATTCCCGGCCGTATTGAAACTGATGCTGATAGCGGAACTGGTTTTTATACTTGGTTCCGCCATTCGAACAGCCTGGCTACTGGTTAAATCCGATATTGGCACTATTCAGGAGATATCTGATGCTGCCCTCTTTTCCCTGGCAGATTTGGTACGGGTTCCGCCTGATTCTATATACCTGGCAGGGCTCCGGGTGCTCAATCTTTTTGAGCTTACTTATATACTGATACTCGGATTCCTTTTATCCGTACTGCTGAAAATGAACTGGCGCAATGGGCTCCGATATGTGTTAGGCTCATATGGCCTGCTCCTGCTTTGCTGGATTTGTCTGATTTGTTTGGTTCAATTGTTATAGTCAGGTTATGAAGAAATTATATTGGATCATTGCCGGATCAATTACCATGCTCGGACTGATCTGGTTTTTAAGCAACAAGGGCAAAAAGTCGAATAGTGAAATATTGCCGGATCCGCAGCTGATTGCACGCGATTCGATTGGAACTATGCTTCCTGAGGAACTCCTTGTCAGAAATAGGGAACTGTTGAAACAGGAAAATATTGTGGTGCTGTTGGTGGATCAGGACTGCAGTTTCTGCAAGACAGCAATGGTGCGCCTCGTTCGCGATGCTGAACACCTGAGATCTGCCTGTTTCCTGTTGATCAATGTCCAGCAATATGAAATACAATGGCCGCAATATGTACTAACTGCCAACCTCTGTCTCGACACGCTGCAGGATCGAAAAGGGAAATGGACTAAATATTTCGGATTTGCTCAAACCCCCTCCTATTACATTTATCGGCGAGGGAAATTAACAGCAAGTTTGACCGGATTGCAATCAACTCGAACGATTATAAATAGGATGAAAGATGAGGAAGAGGAGAAGAGTGCCGCTGATCAGGCAGGAGGGCAGGAATGATTGTGGGTCAGCTTGTTTGTCCAGTATATCACGGTATTATGGATTGGACCTCACATTGGAACTGGCCTGTGATTTATGCGAAACGAGCCGGTCCGGCACCAGCCTGAGAAATCTGTCGGAAGCCGCCAGGCAGCTTGGCTTCGAGTCAGAAGCTTATCTGGTTGACTCAATGGATGAATTGAATAGAAATTTCCTGCCGTTGATTTTGCATGTTGAAAAAAGTTTGGTCGGGGGGCATTTTATAATTCTCTGGGCTGTCTTACAAAAAGGGGCTACAACAGTGTTCAAATGTATGGATCCGGCGCAGGGTTATGTTGAACTGGACGGTGCACAACTGAACCAGATCTGGAAATCCAGAACCTGTTTGCATCTGGTGCCCGGGAAAGGATTCCAGCCAAATCGCCTGAGATATATAGACAGGTTCAACTGGGTCAGAAGCCTGTTGAAGGAAGATGGCAATCATTTTTTCAGCATTTTTTCCATAGGAGTGGTAATGGCAGTGTCCAGTGTGTTAATCACGCTGTTTGTGCAAAAAATGGTGGATGATTATGTTCCCAATTCAGGGCTTCATGAAATTCAAACCGGACTGATATCCCTGCTGATGCTACTTCTTTTCAAGGAATACCTGTCCAGAATTCGGTTGAAACTCATCCACCGGCTGACGGCAATTTTCAATGGACGTATGTTCGACTGGTTTAATCGGAAACTTCTGAGCCTGCCAGGTCGGTATTTCGATTCTCATACCATTGGTGATTTTAGTGTTCGATTCCAGGATGCACAGAAAGTTCAGAGAATGGTGTTCAACCTGTTTAATTCGATTCTCGTTGATCTCTTGTTCCTGATCATTTTATTGATTATCCTGGTTGGTTATGATGTTTTTATTGGTGCTGCGCTAGCCGGATTTTGTATTCTTTACTTATGGATATTCTGGTTGGTATCCCGCCCCATCCAGGAAAAGCAATATGCAGTAATCAAGTCGAATACCCGGTTTGAGGAGAGGTTTATAAATGCATACCTGGCGGTGAAGGCCTTTAAATTGTTTAGAAAAGAGGAATGGATTGCCGATCGGATCCGACTTGCCAATGAAAAACTTCAGGGCATTATAAGAGATTATGGATTCACAGTGGCGAACCTCGGTTTTTTGTCTGCTATGCTGACGGTACCAGCTTTGTTGTGTACCATTTATTATGTGGCAAACCGTGCAATCACGGGTGATATTAGCCTGGGCGAAATGGTCTCCATCATTGGCTTTGTTTCCCTTTTGTTCCCGCTGATGGCCAATCTGGCTTCGTCGATAATACCATTGAAGGAAGCTACATTGGCATTCAACCGGCTGTCGGAATTCAATATTTTGTCGATGTCGGTGCCGGAGGACAGAAAAGGTATCTCCTGTATCGAAAAGATTTGCTTCGAAGGAGTTCATCCGCTTTCACAAAATAAATCTGATGCTACTGTGAACCTTACTGTGAAGAAGGGTGAACTCGTACTGATAACCGGTTCCAACGGGGCCGGTAAGACCAGTCTTTTGAATATACTCTCGGGACTTCGGAAAACTTATCGGGGTACAATTTGGGTTAACGATCATCTGGAACTTCGGGCAATAGACATGGAAAGCTGGCTCGACCGCATTGCGATGGTGCCTCAGGAGATCCCGCTTTTCGATGGTACCGTGCTTGAAAATATTGCATTTGAACAGGCACATACCAAAAGAAAGGAGCTGGTTGAATTTCTGGAGAAGGAAAATTTTATGCAGTTTTTTGGAACCTATCCGAATGGGGTCGACAGTCT
>DATCJQ010000287.1:0-5889 GCA_036562745.1 Flavihumibacter sp. | reverse complement strand
GAAAAGTATAGACGAAGTAAAGGAGGACGTTGAGAAATGGGCCACACAGCGTCAGGGTGAGATTGAGCTGCTGCGCCGCAATGAGGCATTCCGCAAGGAATTTCTGCAGAACCTGGCGCATGAATTCAAGACTCCCATTTTTGCGATTCAGGGATATGTTGACACGCTGCTCGGAGGCGCAATGGAGAATCCCGAAGTTCGCAAACGTTTTCTGGAAAACACCAGTCGCAATGTGGATCGCCTCGTGAACCTGATGAATGATCTGGATGAGATATCACGTCTCGAAAGCGGGGAGCAGATTATTTACAAGGAACAATTTGTAATTCAGGATCTGATCCGTGAGGTGATTGAATCCATCTCCATCAAGCTCAATCAGGAAAAGATCAACGCATTCATCAAGAAGGGATGTGAAGCGCCGGTGGCAGTTTACGCCGATAAGGAAAAGATTCGCCAGGTGTTAATCAACCTCATTGAAAATGCCGCCAAATATGGCAAACCCAATGGAAATATTGTGATCAGCGTTTACAATACGGATGAACAGAAAGTGCTGGTTGAAGTGAGCGATGATGGCATCGGTATTGAGGAAGCACATCTCTCCAGAATATTCGAACGTTTTTATCGTACGGATAAAGCGAGAAGCCGGGATAAAGGCGGCACGGGTCTCGGACTGGCCATCTGTAAACATATTGTGGAAGCGCATGGTGAATCCATGCACGTGCGCAGCAAACCCGATGTTGGTACTACCATCGGCTTCACCCTTTCTGCTGTTCGTGAACAGGGATAGGAATGAATGCCTTCTTTGACATCCATTCCTTCCTGTTTCTTAATTCTTGAATTTTCTTTCTGAAATCGGGTGAACCCGACGCGTCAGGCCCTGATCGTTACTTTCAGATAAGTTGCCGGAATTTCTGTTGAACGACCGTCATTAGCGCGGTTCTGTTCGTTAAAGAGCCTGATCAGCTCCTCTTCCATTTCAGCATCCTTATTGTTTTTGGCGGCGGCTTCAAAGGCATTCATGGTGGGACCATAATACAGCTTGAAGCGTTTTAAATAGTCAGTGGGACTCTCGTCGATTTTAAACGTGAAAGTTTCTCTCGAGAAAGAGATATTCTCCCTTTTCACGCCTGCTTTTTCGAAGCGATCAATCACCTGGTCCTCCTTGCCCCAAAGCATCGGACTCACGAATCCTTCCGGCGGCGGCGGCGTGTACGCACTTGCCACGCGGAGAATCTGCGCCACCAGCGTGGGATCTCCCGGAATCCAGTTGCCCATCACGATGGTTCCGCCGGGTTTGGTCACCCGCACCATTTCCCTGGCCACATCGTAGGGTTTGGGCGCGAACATGGCGCCGAAAATGCTCATCACCAGATCGAACTGATGATCTTTCAGAGGACTAAGGTCAACGGCATCGCCCTCTTCAAAACGGATATTTTTCAATCCTTCCTTTTGAACGCGCGCATTGCCGGCAGCCACCAGGTTGCTGGCGATGTCCACTCCGAGAACTTCCGCACCCAGGCGGGCAGAGGGCAATGCCGTGGTGC
Organism: Flavihumibacter sp.; assembly: GCA_036562745.1. Lineage (GTDB taxonomy): Bacteria > Bacteroidota > Bacteroidia > Chitinophagales > Chitinophagaceae > Flavihumibacter. The sequence goes on along the minus strand of DATCJQ010000287.1, from coordinate 4,348 downwards.
CATCCCCACAGCCGAGATCCAATACTTTCATTCCGGGTTTGATTCCCAAACGAGATACAAGCTCAGTTCCGCTTTCGCGCATGCTTTCCGCAACACGGGTAAAATCTCCCTTCTCCCAAAGGGCTTTGTTTGCATTCATTGTGATAAGGTTTAGATGAATAATTCTCGCATAATAATTATTTATTATGTTTCAATTAAATAATATGTAGCGAAACTTTCCATGTAGAAAGCTGCATTAACATTTTTGTACGACAATTCAGACCGGCTTTCCGACGGTTCAGGATAAAAATCTGCTCCCGTAAATATTAGTTCTGAGCTGGTTGCGGCTGACTGACTTTTTTACGCTGAAAATACCAGGCGGAACCGACCGTGGCCAGTAATCCGATTACGCCGGTAATGATCACGAGCTGCTGGTAGAAATCCAGCCAGGAAAGCTGGAGTGAGAACACTGTTTTGCTGAGAAGTACCCCTACACTGCCGAGGTATCCAAAGGAATCGGCCAGATAAATCAGAAATCCAACATTGCCGGTTATGCGAAAACTTGCGATGAGGCGTTCGAACAGAATACTGTTAAAGGGGATATAAACCAGGTAGAGACCGAGTCCCACGCCCAGCATCCAGTAAAAGGTGGAGAGATGGTTTTGCTGATAAGCGAAGGTCACGAGCAAACTCAGCAGAAAGCCGGAGGCAAGAATCCAGTGGCTGAGCTGAAGCGCGCGGAAATTGTCGCGCACAAGCACCATGGAGGCTATCAGCACCAGCATCACTACGGTGATAACTGTTTCGGTTTGTGCAAACACCGTACTGTGAAAAGTCTCGCCCGATTCGCGCCACATATCGGCCATAAAGCTGTCGCGCACTTCGCGCAAAATGGTGACGAGCGCATAAACGAGTACCAACTGAAACAAACCTGGTCCATAGGTCTTCAGAAGTACTTTTCGCTGTATAGCGTTCATGGGTAAACGAACCGTTCGTTGCTCTATATCTTCCTCGGAAGGAGGAGGCAGTTTTTCCATCAGGTAAACAAAAACCAGGAGAGGAACAGCGAAGATTCCACCAGTAACAAAGGGCATCCAGTACTCACTTACTCCTAAGCCCTTCATGACAAAAGAAGCCACAGATTTCGCGAGTCCCGATCCGAATATAAAACTCACCGCCAGGGCAGCACTTATAAAATCCGTCATGCGCCGGCCTTCGATATAGGAGAACACAATGCCCCACAACATTCCCAGCGGAAAACCACTCAGAAACAACAGCGGCCAGTTATAGGGAGGAGGCACCAGGCCAAAGAGCAACCAGGACATCCAGGCCGTTCCCGCAAGCAGCAGGGTCAGACGGCCCCTCCCCGCTCTTTTAAGCGCGGCAATAAAACGGATACCATAAAATTTGCTGGCCATATAACCGGCCACCTGGGTGATGACCAGGATAATTTTATAATCGAGGCCCGCGAGCTGATAACCCTCGAAAGCCGCTACATTAAACGCTTTCCGAAACGCAAACAAACAGGAATATAAACAGAATGCCACCAGGGCTGCATATATGGCGCTTAACCAGTCTCGTTTACTGAACATGCTTACAATATACAAAACTAGTTGCAGCTCCTGCAGTCCCGATGGCCCCGGAGAACAGCCTTTATTTAGTAGGCATTCATACCCGGATTGAAACTTGTCCAGCCCGCCATCCAGTTCACGGTTCCAAATGCGCCGATATAATTGGTGGGGGTAAAGAAGGGATTCATTCCTGCAAAATCGGCACCCTCAAGCGCGGGAGAACCAGCCGCAGGCAGGAAATTTGGATTGGTTAAATTGAAGGGATCGGTGAGCTTAACTTCGGCACGATCGGCGAAGCTGCGGTTTCCATCTGCTTCCGCTTTCTGCTGCAGCAAATCATTACTTGCAAACACGGTTTTCGCGCCGTCATCCTGAACATTGTAAGGCTTGGAATAAACTGCAATGATATTATTCCTGAACTGCGAAGCGCCATCTTTATAGGCCTGCGCTGTGGCCGCAGACTCCAGAGAGAAACCGGCTTTACGATGCCCGATCAGCAAAGAATTATTAAGCATAAAGCGGGTGGATCTTCTCCATCGGTTCGAAAATCCGTGATTCGGGTTGGAACCCGTAGTGTCATAGGGACCAATCAACGTAAAATTCGAAAGATAGGGGTGGGTGAAAGGTTCAGCATTGGAGCCAGAGCCATCATTATCGCATTCTATACCATTAGCCTGATCGGTATCAGCGGGTTTATCGCGCAAAGCCACCGCAAACTGTATCATGCCCGTATAACCGAAATCAAAATCAAAATCATCGTCCATGGTTGCAAAAGCAACCAGGTTCCGGCAATTGACCGTTCCGCCGAAAAACTCAAATGCATCATCGGCCCCGTAGGATACCTGAACATTTTCGATAATGGTGCCTGATCCCACACCACCCAGGGTAAGTCCGTTGATCTCCGAGCCGGGCTCCGCTGCAATACCCGAATATTCGATCCGCACATAACGAAGTGTGCCACTGTTATCTTCGGGTTTGTTGCCGCCATAGGGACGATTCACACCGCCTTCAATTATCGGCGCAGGCGATGAAGGACGATTGGTAGGCGCATTACCAAGCAGGATGATTCCCCCCCAATCGCCGGGCGCTCGTTCTCCAACCGGCCTGCCCGATGTAAACACGATCGGATCGTCGGGACGACCATCCGCCATCAGCTTCGATCCTCTTTCGATAATTAATGCCCCCTTATCGCTGACATCGCTTTTTATTATCGTGCCCGGTTCAATCGTAAGCACGGCTCCATTGTTTACATACACATAACCTTTGAGCGTCCAGGTTCCTTTCGTGAGAGTGAGGTCCCGATCGATGGTTCCGTTCAGAACGCGATTGGCAGGATCGCCCGCACCACCGCTATGCGGAATGCTATCCCCCACTTCCACCTTGATGCAGGATGCGAGGAAAAGCGCGGTGGTAGTAACAAACAGCAGTTGTTTAAGCATTTTCATTTGATTTGTTTTATAAGTTTTTAAGATGTTTAGTTTGCAGATTGAATTCCTATTTCTTTAAATCGAAATCATAGGTAAACCCGATGGAAAATGTGGTACCTGCACGGTAGGAACTGAAGAGGCGGTCGCCCTTACCGGTCGAGTACTCCTTGCTTCCGCCTTTATTCTCGTAAAGAAAGACCGCATTATTAAGAATGTCGGATGCAGTCAGCCTGAGCTCCCCTTTTTTCTTAAGGATCCTTTTTGATATTTGCAAATCCAGCAGGTTGCGGGGCCGCTCATATACATCAGGAAACTCGCCATTTCCCACCAATGCCAGACGCGGGCCAATTCGGTTATACAAAACAGTGATATCAACGGGATTTCCGGAATATTGCAATCCCCCGTTTATCAGATAGGGCGACTGGCCCTGTATCGGACGATTCGAACTTATGGTTTGTCCCGCTGAAGATGCATCCGGAAACCGTACATCAGAAAACAGATAGGTAAGATTTCCGAAGGCTGTTAGACCTGAGAAAAATTTCCCGCCTATAAATCCGAGACCTTTCCTCCACTCCAGCTCTGCACCGTAGGTCGTCGCATCCACTGCGTTCTGATAAAAGTACAGGCGACGATCGGCATTGGAACCGGGATCGAGCCGGAACTCAATCGGATTACTGAAACGTTTGTAAAATGCTCCCAGAGTAAAGACCTCTCCGGCTTTGGGATAAATTTCGTACCGGAGATCGAGGTTCAGAATTTTTGTCCTTTTCAATTCAGGATTGCCGGAAACCCCATAGTGGGCTTCATAGTCGAAAAACTGGAAAGGCGCTATTTCACGAAACTCAGGACGGGCTACCGATTGAAAAGCAGCAAACCGCATCGTGTGCTGGTTATTCACCGAATAACTGAGATTCAGAGAAGGAAGAACGTCCCAGGTTTCAGTATTAAGATCAATCTGTTTGGAGCTTACATCTTTGGAACGCAGGTACTGTTCAAAAAACTCCAGTCTCGCACCCCAAACCAGCCTGATTTTATCAAACAGTTTATTATCAAGCATCAGAAATCCCGAATTGATGGTTGATATCCCGAAATACTTGTCGGCATTACCGGTGAAATCATCCAATACATAGCCATGCAGACCGAAATTCTCGCGTTTAAAGATTTGATCGAACGGCAGTCCGGATAAATGCTCATCAAACTGTGGTAAACTTGCTTCGCGATAGCGAAAAATTCTTGACCAGAAATCACGGAAACGAATAACCGAAGAACCACCGAAACTCAGTTGCTGTTTCTCATCGAAAAGTTTAAAGGGAATCGTGAACACGCCATTGGCTGTGAAACTGTGTTCCTTCAGATCGGACCAAAATCGAC
>DATCJQ010000281.1:0-3278 GCA_036562745.1 Flavihumibacter sp. | reverse complement strand
TCCGGCGGTTTACGAGCGTATACTACGCGAGGGGCATAGCACGGGCAATCATACCATGAATCATTTGAACGGATGGAAAACAAATACGGCTGTTTATTTCAACGATATACTTGAAGCAGGAAAATATATCGATAGCAGGTTGTTTCGTCCGCCTTATGGTAAGCTCACGCGCTTCCAGGGAAAGGCCTTGCGCGAAGCAGGTTATCATATCGTGATGTGGTCTTTGCTCAGTGGTGATTTTGATATCCAACTAAGTCCATCAGACTGCTGGGATTTAGTTCACAAAAACTATGCAAACGGATCGATCATTGTATTTCATGACAGTGAGAAAGCAAACGTTCGTTTGCGGTATTCTTTACCCAGGTTATTGGCGGAAGCAAGTGAGGAAGGATACACATTTGAGGCGATTAATATGGGTATGGGGGTCAAAAACAAATAATAATGAATGCACTAAAAATATATCTGTAGCGAGGGCCCCCCCTAAAAAAGAGTTGGGCCTGGGTAGAAACCCTGGCCCGTTTTTAATCCGTACCCTATGAAAACTGCTTTAAAGGTAAATTATTTTTTTAATTACTTCAAAGTAATTTCTCGGGAAACCCCAATAAATCGTGATTTTGGCCTGATTATGGCGGGCGCGGAATCCCGGTCCCGGGAACTGCCGGGAGGCAGCTTTCCGGACGATTTTTCGGGCCTCCGGTTCGAATGGAATGCGCGCCTGACCTGATTTTGCGGCCCACCCGTGGTATCCGGACGGGTGGTTCTACAGGGAACTACTTAGGACCGGGTGCTCATATCTTTTCAAGACCAATAAATTTTCAGGAAATTTGCAGAATGACCATAGTTGATACCCATACCCACCTTTATGTGGAGGAGTTCAGGAACGATATTGATGCTGTAATTTCTACCGCCCGGGAGGCAGGGGTGGAGCGTTTTTATCTGCCCGCTGTCGACAGTACGGAGCATGAGGTGCTGTTGGAACTGGAGGCTCGCTACCCCGGCGTTTGTTTTGCGATGATGGGGCTCCATCCCTGTTATGTGAAGGAAAATTATAAGGAGGAGCTGGACAAAGTGGAGAAATGGTTCCAGTTGCGGAAGTTTGCCGCCGTGGGGGAGATCGGGCTGGATTTTTACTGGGACCGCAGCTATGATGCCCAGCAGTATGAAGCCTTTCGCCGCCAGCTCGAGCTCGCGAAGTACTATAAATTGCCGGTAAGCATCCATTCGCGCAATGCGACCCTGGAATGTATCAAGGAAGTGAAAGCCCTGCAGGATGGCGGACTGACCGGTGTGTTCCATTGTTTCGGGGAGAGCTATGAACTGGCCAAGGAGGTGATCAAACTGGGATTTCACCTGGGAATCGGCGGCGTGGTGACCTATAAAAATGCGGGATTGCCGGCCGTGCTGGCGAAGGTGCCGCTGGAACATATTGTGCTGGAAACCGATGCGCCCTATCTGTCGCCCGTGCCTTATCGCGGCAAGCGGAATCAGCCGGCCTACCTGGTACCGGTGGTGGAGAAGCTGGCAACGGTGTATGGAAAATCGCCGGAGGAAATTGCGGCGATCACCACTTCCAATGCCAATCGGGTTTTCCAATATTCGGCGGCGTCAACGCCCGCGACCGGTTCAGCGTCCGCAGGAACCGGTCCTCAGCTCGGATAATACAAGCTAAACACAACATATGAGTAAAGCCCGCAGCCGTAACACACCCCGTATCCTGATTATTTATACAGGCGGGACGATCGGTATGGTGATCGATGATGCCACCGGTGCGCTCAAGCCCATTGGTTTCAATGAGATCCGCGACAATATTCCGGAGATCGTCAAGCTTGGGTATGAGGTCGAGGTCCATGCTTTTAATCCCCCGATGGACTCATCGAATATGCACCCCGACGTGTGGGTGGAACTGGCCGCCATAATCGGGAAGAATTATGAGGATTACGATGGCTTTGTGATCCTGCACGGCTCCGATACCATGGCTTTCACCGCTTCGGCCCTGAGTTTTTTGCTCGAGAACCTGGCCAAGCCTGTGGTGCTGACCGGCTCACAACTGCCGATCGGTGCCATCCGTACCGATGCCAAGGAGAATATAATAACTGCCCTCGAAATTGCCGCGGCCCGGAAAGCTGGGAAGAGCCTGGTGCCGGAGGTCTGCATCTACTTTGATTACAATCTTTTCCGCGGCAACCGCTGCAAGAAATACGATGCCGAGCGGTTCGAGGCTTTTTACTCGATGAATTATCCGGCCCTGGCCGAAGCTGCGATCAATATCCGTTATCAGCGGCAGTTCATCATGAAACATCCCGACAAGCCTCTGAAAGTGCATCGCAGGCTCGATCCTTCGGTGGCGGTGCTCAAGATTTTCCCGGGTATTACCGAAGCTACTGTTGAGGCCGTGTTGAACACCCCCGATGCAAAGGCCGTGATTCTGGAAACATTTGGTAGCGGCAATGCCACCACGGCGCCCTGGTTCCTGGCGGCGGTAAAACGGGCCATTAAACGCGGACTAACGGTGATCGATATCACCCAATGTGATGGTGGTTCTGTGGAGCTGGGGATGTATGAGACCAGCCGGGCGCTGAAGGAGATGGGAGTGGTATCCGGATTTGACATGACCTTCGAAGCCACCCTTACCAAACTGATGTTTTTGCTGGCCCAAAAGCATTCTGCTGCCCGTTTGCGACAATTATTGGAAACTTCTCTGCGTGGTGAGTTGACAAATACCTGATAAATCCTATCTTTGCGCTCCCGATTTCCGCCACCCGACGGGTAACTATGGTGATAATCGGGAAACTGCCGGGTAACCGTCAGTTATGCCGACCGCCTCCAACGGCCGGTAGATTTTACGGAGAGGTGTCCGAGTGGTCGAAGGAGCACGCCTGGAAAGTGTGTATACCCCAAAAGGGTATCGCGGGTTCGAATCCCGCTCTCTCCGCCCCAGCCAGCCAAAGCTCGAAGAGCGAAGGCTGGTTTTTTTTTGTTTAACAGCCGAAGCTATAGTCAGGACGGTTCCCGTTACCCAATTACTTGTTGGGGATGCAGTCCGCCAAAGAACACCATTATTTGCAGTCTGTTTTTGACTAAAAACTCAAAGCAGATAAACCGGCGGTGTGGTATGGTTGGGAGAAATCTTATTGAAGGAACAATTTGTAGTCAAGGGGACTCATTTTTGTCACCTTTTTAAACTGATAATGAAAGTTGGAAAGGCTGTTAAAGCCACAGGAGTATCCAATTGATTTAATGGACATTTTATTTTCCTGAATCATTCGGCAGGCCTGGGC
>DATCJQ010000278.1:0-7637 GCA_036562745.1 Flavihumibacter sp. | reverse complement strand
CGCGTGTGGATACTGTGCCTGTTAGTAGGCTTGACTCTGTAATGGTACAAGGTTTTGTACAACGCAGTCTGCTTTCCTCTGCACCCGCTGCAGTGTCGGTAGTAAGTGCTGCCGACTGGAATCGGTTTAGTCCGGCAAGTTCTGTGGCAGCGGTGAACACCTTACCGGGAGTTCGCATGGAAGAACGTTCGCCCGGAAGTTATCGGTTAGCCATACGCGGTAGTTCATCCCGTTCGCCCTTTGGTGTACGGAATATCCGGTTCTACTATGAGCAATTTCCGATCACCGATCCTGGTGGAAACACTTATCTCAACCTCTTTGCCCCTGCAGCCTTTGAGCAGTTGGAAGTACTGCGCGGACCGGCTGCATCGGTATATGGTGCCGGTTCCGGAGGTGCTGTTCTCGCAACGGGAAGCAGACCCCAACCCGGATCCGATACCAGCAGCATCCGATTCCGTTTCTCCCTGATGGGCGGAAGCAATGGATTGTTCCAGACCGATGCACAATTGTTAACCGCCACTGCAAAAGGTTTCAATCGTGTGCAGGCTCACCATCACCAGCAGCAGGGATTCCGTGATCACAGTGCAGTGAGAAGAAATTATCTGAGCTGGCAGAACTCCTCTGCGATTTCCGGAACCTACACGGTGAATACGCTGGTTCTTTATAGTAATCTGGAATACGAAACGCCAGGCGGACTCACATTGGCGCAATACCAGACCGATCCCAAACAGGCGAGGCCTGCAGCCGGTGCCTTCCCTTCGGCGCAGGATGCCCGGGCTGCCATCTATCAGCAATCATTTTATGGCGGGGTACACCAGCAATGGAAACCCGTGGAACGATTCCAGACCGATATCCTCGCCTATGGTATGTATAACAGGGTTACCAATCCCGCTATCCGCAATTATGAAAGAAGATCCGAGCCCTCTTTCGGGATAAGAGCCGTTCTCGGTTATACCATCCCGTTATCTAACAGTACGCTTACGCTTTCAGGAGGGGCCGAGTGGCAGAAAGGATATTACCAGGTGAATGTATTCGGTAATCGTGGTGGCGAGCAGGACACCCTGCAAACCTCCGATGCCGTAACACCTGTAAACGGAATGGTTTTCGCACAGGCCAAGTGGTCACTGCCCCAAAACTGGGAGCTGTCGGGCGGACTCAGCTGGAACAATAACCAAATCAGTATCCGCCGTGAATCGGAAGTGCCGAACTATTATTTCAGCACCGGGCATCAGGCGGAATGGGCGCCACGCATTTCCATTGCACGCAAGTTTAAATCGCTGATGGTTTATGCCCTGGCCGCCCGAGGGTTCTCCCCTCCCACCAGTGGTGAAATATTGCCTTCAACAACGGTAATCAATACCGAACTCAAGGCCGAGGGCGGATGGAATTATGAACTCGGTGTGCGCGGAAGAGTGGCCAACCAGCGGCTCTGGATCGATGCCAATATTTTTTACTTCCAGTTAAAGGATGCCATCGTACAACGGCGCGATGCAAGCGGGGCAGATTATTTTACCAATGCCGGAAGCACGCGTCAATACGGACTTGAACTTGCCCTGAGGTATAATCCATTGCATGCAGGTCGCGCTATCACATGGCAACCCTGGGCCAATTTTGCGTATCATCCGTTTAAGTACCGCGATTTCATCCAGGTGGAAGCCGATTACAGCGGAAATTATATTCCGGGCATTGCAAGAAATACTGCTTCGCTGGGTTTGGATCTGCATTGGAAACAATACCTCAGTCTGCACCTCACTTATCAATATGTGGATCCCATTTGGCTGAACGACGCCAATTCTGCCAAAGCTGATGCATTCCAGATTGCGGGCGCACAGTTTAGCGGCCGAATCGTTTCGCTGAACAGTCGCAAGTCCGGATCGGCATCCCTCCGTTGGTTTGCCGGGGGCGACAATCTGTTTAACCAGCAATACAGCCTGGGGAATGATATCAATGCCGTAGGCGGACGCTATTACAATGCCTCAGCCAGAAGGAACTATTTCGCGGGCATCCGGATTCAGTGATGAATTTTGCTATATTCGCGCCGTAATCGGTTCCGCCAATCGCTGGTTATCCAGTTGATGCGGATTAAAAGGGAAGTCCGGTACATCCCGGCGCTATCCCCGTAGCTGTAAAGTAGAAGGGTGTTTATCATCCAAATGAAAGTCCGAATACCACTGCCGCAAGGCGGGAAGGGGATTTTCAGTAATACGAGCCAGAAGACCTGCCGCTTACAAACAAAATGTATTCCGCTTTCGGGAGAAAAGCAGGAGTATAATCGGCCGATCTTTCTGCCTTTTATATTTCTACCCATCCATTCCGGAAGCAGTCACTTAATCTTTTTCAAACTTTTTCAAACATGAAAAGAACATGGATTATGGTGGCTGCTACAGTGTTCAGCAGCCCCCTCTTCAGCCAGCAGGCAACAGATTCAACGACCCTTGACGAGGTAATCGTTACGGCCAACAAGATTTCGCAGAAACAAAGCAGTACGGGTAAGGTTGTTCAGGTAATCAATCGCGAAACCCTCGAACAAAATGCAGGAAGAACGCTGGCGCAGGTATTGAATGAGCAGGCGGGACTCTATCTCACCGGTGCACAAAACAATTTGGGTACGGTTCCCGGCGTTTACATGCGCGGAGCCAGCAGTGCCAATACCCTGGTGCTGGTTGATGGCATGCCGGTTACGGATGCTTCGGGTGTATCCATCGATTTTGATATCAACCATTTTGCAATTGATCAGATCGAGCGCGTGGAGATACTGAAAGGGGCGCAATCTGTTTTATACGGGTCAGATGCCGTGGCCGGTGTTATCAATATCATCACGAAAAAATCAACCAGTAAGAAAAAACTGGGACTGAATGGTCAGCTTTCCGCAGGCAGTTACCACACATTCAAAGGCAATTTGGGATTGAGCGGGGAGACCGGCAAATTCAATTATAGTGCGCAGTACAATCGTCTGCAGGCAAAAGGGTTTTCTGCAGCTACCGATACCACCAAAGCGGCAGGCTTTGATAAGGACGGATTCGATCAGAACCTTATGAATCTTTCACTTGGCATGCAGGCAAGCGAGAAATGGAAGCTGCATGGATATTTTCAATACAGCGATTACCATTCCGATATCGATGATGGCGCCTATTCCGATGATAAAAACAACCGCATTTACAACCGGCAGCAGGTGGTGGAACTTAAGTCAACCTATCAGTTACCTAAGGGACAGTTTGTTGTGCATGCCAATTACAACCACGTGATCCGCGACTATCGCGATGATCTCAATAATCCGGTTGGGCAGAATGACTGGGATCCTTCCTATGGAATTTACAAGGGCACTTCATTTTACACCGAAGCATATATTACCTCGAACATCACCGACTATTTTAGCTTGTTGGGCGGAATCGATTATCGCCGCAACCTCGCCGATATAACCACCAGTTTCAGTACACTGAGTAAGGATTCATTGGAAGCAGGAATGATGAGTGCGTACCTGTCGGGTCATCTGCATAAGAACAATCGCCTGGGTGTTGAGCTGGGCGGACGTTTCACGCAGCACCAGGAATTTGGCGAGGCCCTGAACTATTCAATCAACCCTTACTATGCTCCCATTCCGCAACTGAAAGTTTTTGCCGCAGCAGGGTCGGCTTTCCGGGCGCCATCCGTATATAATTTGGCGAGCGAATATGGCAATACGGCGCTGGATCCGGAGCGATCACATCAACAGGAAGCAGGAGTTCAGTATACCAGCACGAACAGCAAGATATTTGCAAGAGCAGTTTATTTCAGAAGGACTATTAAGGATATTATCTACTTCGCCTCCACCTCCACTCCGCCTTATGGACAATACCGCAATGCGGACGAGCAAAAGGATAAGGGATTTGAACTGGAAGCAAAATGGAAACCGATAGCTGCGTTCACGCTGAGTGCCAACTATTCGCATGTGGATGGCAAATTCCACACTACCAGTTCTGCAGGTAAAGACAGCAGTTATTTCAACCTGTACAGAAGACCTAAGAACAATGTGAACATTCATGCAGGGTATCAGATTATGCCCGCATTATTTGTATCGCTTAATTACCGCTGGGTGGACAAACGTTTGGACACCTACTACAATGAAAGCACCTACGCCGTTGAGAGTGCCAATTTGAAAAGTTTTTATAACCTTGATCTGTATGCGAAATATCAACTCACCAGGCAGGTTTCTGTGTTTGTGGAGTTGAGAAATCTGACAGATCAGGAATATTATGATCAGGCCGGATTTAACAGTCGCCGTTTTAACATGATGGGCGGACTGCGCTGGCAGTATTAACTGTTGAAAAATTCCACACTCAGGGCTCGCAATAGCGGGCCCTGACCGTTTTCTGACATTCTAAAAACCGCCACGTCATGTAATCATTTTTCTACATACAATGAAAGCTTTGTCTATTGTGCAGGGAGCCAAATGAGTGCAACTTTGCATCATCAAACGAACAACGTTTTTGAATCCAGTAGTCCTGAAAACCGTTTTTAATCCAATGTCCATTTTTAGTCCAAAGACCCTGAAAACCGTTGTTAATCCAATGTCCGTACGTTTTTGATCCTATGTCCTGAGAGAAACCAAGTTGATCTGTATCCTTTAAAACGCTGTACCCATGAAAACGGGGGAATGTAGCAGATAAAGAAATTTGGTTATGGTTGTGGTTATTGAGCCGAAAGGTGCAATTAGGTGACTAAGTGCACCTTTTTTGTTTTCTGGAGGCAGAATGGTTCGCACCAGCTTAATTGCGCTTGGTAGCCTGGTATGCTTTACCCAGCTCAACCAGTTCGAGCAGGTTATTACAGTTGAGTTTTTTGAAGAGACGGGCTTTATGTGTTCCCACCGTGGATGTACTTGTACCCAGTATGGATGAGATTTCCGTCAGACTTTTTCCTTCCATCATCAGCGAGGCGATTTCAAATTCCTTGCTGCTGAGCTTATCGAAAGGATTGGCGGGTTCTTCCTGCTGCAATCCGCTGGCCAGTTGCAGCGCCAGTTCGGTGCTGATATACATTTTCCCTGCCAGTAGGGTCTCCACCGCTTTTTTCAGTTCCTGAATACCGGTGTTTTTCGAGAGAAAGCCTTTGGCACCGGCTCGGATCAGTCGCGGTGCGTAAATATTTTCCGCACTCATCGAGAAAATCAGCACTTTGGCCTCGGGAAGACGCACTTTGATAAACTCCATGATACCAAAGGTATCGGTGCCCGGCATGTACACATCCATGATGATCAGATCAAAGGACTGTTCCTTGAGCTTGGCCAGTGCCGTTGCTTCATCCTTTGCTTCATGAATGGTACAGGGGCGAAACAATTCTTCCAGCACATGACCGATGCCTGTACGTACAACTTCGTGATCGTCAATGAGTAGAAAATGTTTCATCTCTACAAATTAAGGAAAAATACTCAATTCGTGTCGGCTTTTTTCGACAGAGGAACGCAAGTTTGTCTATTGGCAGGGCGTCTTGCTTAAGGCAACTTTGTCAGATCGTTGGCCCGTTTTTAGTTCGTATCCAAGGTCCTTAAGAAATCCAAAAAGTCCATATCCTTTTTATGCACCACATACCGTCTTTATGAAACTTGATTAATAGGTGTTTTTATCTATGGGTTGATGATTAATCAAGGGCGCGAAAACTTCTCACACACGAGATTTTTTTGTGCCCTTTTATTATTTCAGCCTATTTTTCCAGCGATCTTGCGCCAATTGACCACTATGAATCAGGGACAGACTGTAAGCATTTTCAACCATGAGGGCATTTTACATGCCTCGCCTGATATTATTTGCGCCATTGATCAGGCTTGCAGAATCCTCTTTATCAATGAGGCAGCCCATCGCCTGTTGGGATATACCACCGGCGAATTAACCGGCCAGTCCTTCTTGAATCTTGTTGACCCGGAAGGCCGTGAAGTGATCGAAAAAATTCTGGCCGATATCATGAAGGGGCTGCCACTCGGACGATTTGATCATCATAGCAATACCCGGGAAGGAAAAAAACTGATCATCCGCTGGTCGGTGAACTGGCAGCAGGAAGCCGGCATGCTTTATTGTGTGGGAAGAGACATCACCGACCGGCTGCAACAGGAAAAACTACAGCAGGAATCGGAAGCCCGATACCGCAAGCTTTTCCAGAACAATCCCCTGCCGATGTGGATTATAGATCCGGATACCAAGCAGTTTCTGGAAGTGAACGAGAAAGCCATCCATCATTATGGGTATAGCCGGGAAGAATTTCTATCGATGACAGCCTTCGATATCCGGCCGGAAGAAGACCGTCCGCTTATGACGAATCTTCATCGAAAGCAGGAAGGTGAAAACCTGGTTTACCAGGGAAGATGGCGGCACATCAAAAAGAATGGAGAGCGGATAGATGTTGATATCACTTCCCATTATATTGAACACGAAGGCAGAAATATTGCACTTGTATTGGCCAATGACGTAACGGAACAGGTAAAGATCGAACGCAGACAAAAGCAGCAACAACGCAATGAAGAAGCGCTGATTAACGCCACCAGGGATATGATCTGGAGCCTCGATCAGAATTTCCGATTACTGGCGGCGAACCGCAGTTTTCACGAAGCGACCCAGTTTGCGTATAAAGCCTCTCTCCGGCTGGGCGATTCCGTGATCGATGAATTGCAATTCCCGCCGGAACAGATTCAACGCTGGAAAGCACTGTATAACCGCGCACTAAAGGGCGAAGCATTCCAGATGCAGTCTAAGGGCGCTTCCACCAATCCGGGTGAAGAGCGCTGGTGGGAAACCAGTTTTTACCCCATTTTCGATGGCGATAATGTAACAGGTATTGTATGCCATTCGAGGGATATTACCATGAACCGCCGTTACCAGTCTGAACTCCTGCAACTGAATCAGAAACTGGAAACGGCCCAGAAAATTGCGCAGCTGGGATATTGGGAGCTCGACCTCGCCACCAATGATTTGTTCTGGACCATGGAGGTTTATAATATTTGGGACCGGCATCCCTCGCAATTCCGTCCCACGCTGGATGCTTTTATCGAAAGCCTCCATCCGGATGATCGTGCATCCTTCCGTGAAATCCATGCGCGCATTCTTGCCAATGAGGAGGATTTCGATTACCAGCACCGGATTCTCCTGCCCGATGGCAGTATTCGCTATGTTCATGAAAAGGGCAGCATAGTCAGGGATGAAACGGGCAAGCAGGTGCGCTACACCGGAACGGTGCAGGATATCACCCAGCGTAAACTCTACGAACAGGCGCTGGAGCAAGCCAATCAGGAACTTTCGAACAGGGCAACTCAACTGGCCCGTTCCAATGATGAACTGGAACGATTTGCCTATATCGCCTCACACGATCTGCAGGAACCGCTGCGGATGGTGAGCAGCTTTCTTCAGTTGCTCGAAAAAAGATACAGCTCCAAACTGGATGAAGCGGCCCGCCAATATATCGGCTTTGCCGTTACCGGCGCGGAACGGATGAAACGCCTGATCAGGGATCTTCTCGAATATTCAAGGCTGGAAAATGCCCATCGGGAACTGGGCGAAGTGGATATGAATAAAGTGCTGGAAGAAGCCAAATTCAACCTTCAGGATGCTATCAGTGCCAATGCTGCCAGGATCGAATCGGAGGTCCTGCCGGTGATCCCGCGGGCCCAATAC
>DATCJQ010000269.1:0-15418 GCA_036562745.1 Flavihumibacter sp. | reverse complement strand
TGAAAATTGGGTGTCCGTTTTTCGCTTAATGGGTAATGCCGTGGTGGCGTTGGGAATCAGTTCCGTCATCGCCATGTATTGGCTGGGATCCGGTCACCGAAAAGATTGGGGCACCTGGTTTCAGCAATCGCTTACGCAGGCCGGTCCAATCATTCTGATCACGGCGGCAGGTGGCGCATTTGGTGCAGTGTTGAAAGCTACACCGCTGCAGGAAGTGCTCTCCGGTTTCCTGCAATCGTCGCATATTCCGAACTGGGCCATTTATCCCTTTGCCTTTTTGCTGGCTGCCATTCTGAAAACGGCGCAGGGCTCCTCCACGGCATCATTGATCATTACGTCGGCCTTAATATTTCCGGTGATGGGATCCTTCGATCTTACCGTTCCGCAACAGGCCCTGGTGGTCATCGCCATCGGTTCCGGCGCGATGTCGGTTAGTCACGCCAACGACAGCTATTTCTGGGTGATCCATCAATACGGAAAGATCGAAGTCCGGCATCTGTACCGAACCTATACCCTGCTAACAGGCATAATGGGGATTATCACCCTGCTAACCGTACTGGCTCTGTATGCGGTAACCGGTTAAGTATGGGGCCCCATGGCGATTACTACCAGATCCATCACATTGGTTTGGGTGGGACCGGTTTTAACCAGACCACCTGCCTGCCCGAAGAAATGATAGGCATCCTGGTTATCGAAATACGGAATCGGGTCGGGACCCTTCTCCCGGATTTCATTCAACAATCGATTATCCAATACCGCGCCTGCTGCATCGGTGGGTCCGTCGGTTCCATCGGTGCCACCACTGAGGATGGCGAAAGCATATCGGTTGAGACGTTCAGCCAGGGTGGAATCGGCAAGAATATCGGTGAGAATCGAAAGCACAAACTCCTGATTTCGTCCGCCCTTGCCCGAACCTTTCAACGTCACCGTGGTTTCGCCACCTGCCAGGAAGCAGACCGGTGCCAGATTCCCCTTTGCGGTTCGTTTTTCCATTTCATCGAGGCATTGCCGTAAAAACCGACGGGCCAGATCACGGGCTTCGCCTTCGAGCAGCGACTGGAAAACAATCGGCTCCAGCTGATGATCGAGAGCAGCATTGGCCGCTGCCTGCAAAGCCAGCTGATTGGTAGCCAAAAGGTGGTGACGTACCTTATCAAAAACCGGATCTCCGGGCTTGGGAGTTTCCTTTCGCGGATCCTCCAGCATTTCCAGCAGATGGTCTGCCAGGGCCGGGGGGAGATCATCTCTTAACTCGTATTTATGTAACACCCGCTCCACATCGGCCAGGGTGCTGCTATCGGGATAAAAAGGTCCGCTGGCAATGGTAGAAAGATCATCCCCCGGTACATCACTCAATACCCCGATATGGATGCTGGCCCCACCCGCGAGTTTGGCAAGTTGTCCGCCTTTGATGGAGGAAAAATGTTTACGCAGGATATTCATCTCGTCGATCGACGCACCCGAAGCCAGCAGTTGCTGATAAAAATGCTGAATCTCTTCCAGGCTGCAGTTCGGGGGCAAATCAGCCACCAGGGCGCTGGCTCCGCCGCTCAGCAAAACCAGCAGCAGGTCCTCTGCACCGAGGGAACCGACCAGTTCCTTTACCCGCAGTCCGGCATGCACACTGGCCTCGTTGGGAACGGGATGTCCGGCTTCCACCTGCGGCCAGGGCAACTGCTCCAGGGCATGTTCTTCCTTGGTAATAACGAGGGAATCGGTAACCCGCCCGCCCAGTATCGAATAGAGCTCCCATGCCATGGCTGCCGCGGCCTTTCCCATGGACAATACTGCCAGGCGCCGATAGTCGGAATGTCGGAACCATTGGTCTCCCATGCGAAACTCCTCGCCCCTTTTCTCTATAAACTGCGGAATAAATACAGAGGGCAAAACGGCATCCACACCGGCCCTGAATACCTCGATGGCTGTCTCTTTGTTCATCCCCTACAAGTTCCCAAAATAATTTTTCCCAACCATTGGGAATTCCAATAAATCAGTAACTTCGACTAAATTAGTTGTTTAACTAACTATTTTTTCGGATCCGGAAATTTATAAACCCAACTTGTTATATGAAAAGAACGATTAAAAAAGTAGCGGTACTGGGAAGTGGTGTAATGGGTTCACGAATTGCCTGCCATTTTGCCGGTGTTGGTTTGCAGGTACTGCTGCTGGATATGGTGCCGAAGGATGCGACCGAATCAACCGATAAGGCTGCACGTAATAAACTGGTGAATGATGCACTCCAGGCGGCACTCAAGTCGAATCCCTCGCCTGTATATAACAAGGATGTGGCCAAGCGCATCACCACAGGTAACTTCACGGATAATATGAAGGATATCGCCACAGCCGACTGGATCATTGAAGTGGTGGTGGAACGTCTGGACATCAAACAATCGATCTTTGAGCAGGTGGAGCAGTTCCGCCGTCCGGGCACCCTGGTTAGTTCCAATACTTCGGGTATCCCGATCCATATGATGGCCGAGGGCCGCAGCGATGATTTCAAACAGCATTTCTGCGGAACCCATTTCTTCAACCCGCCGCGCTATCTGCGTTTGCTCGAAATCATCCCCACGCCGCATACCAAACAGGAAGTGATCGATTTTCTGATGCATTTCGGAAGTCTCCAACTTGGTAAAACCACCGTGCTGTGTAAAGACACGCCGGCATTTATCGCCAACCGGATCGGGGTGTATGGTATCATGTCTATATTTAAACTGGCCGATCAGTTGGGACTCGGCATTGACGCCATCGATGCGCTGACCGGTCCGGCTATCGGTCGCCCGAAATCAGCCACATTCCGCACGGCGGATGTAGTGGGACTGGATACGCTTATCAAAGTGGCCAAAGGGGTGGCGGATAACTGTCCGGATGACGAACAGCGGGCCGTGTTCACCATTCCGTCCTGGTTGGAGAAAATGGCTGCCAATAACTGGCTGGGTGATAAAACCGGGCAGGGCTTTTTCAAAAAGACCAAGGGTGCCGGCGGAGAGAAAGAAATCCTCACGCTGGATCTCAATACATTGGAATATGGTCCCCGGCAGAAACCAAAATTCTCCAGCCTGGAAGCTGCCAGGCAGGTGGATGATCTGCCTGCCCGCATGAAAATGCTGCTTCAGGGCAGGGATAAGGCGGGTGAATTTTATCGGTTATTCCATTACGGACTCTTCTCCTATATTTCACATCGCATCCCCGAAATTTCGGATGAACTGTACCGGATCGACGATGCCATGATGGCCGGCTTTGGCTGGGAAATCGGGGCCTTCGAAACCTGGGATCTGGCTGGTGTGGAGCAATCCATTCCGCAGATCGAAGAGGCGGGCCATACGGTGGCACCCTGGGTGAAAGAGATGCTGGCCGCCGGTCACAAAACTTTCTATAAAGTTGAAAACGGTAAACGTTTCTACTATGATATTCCTTCGAAGTCCTATCTGCCCATGCCGGGTGGTGAGGCTTTCATTGTGATGAAACATTTCGAGGGACAAACCATCTGGAAAAATGCTGCCTGCCGCACCTATCATTTGGGCGATGATGTGATTGGTCTCGAATGGTCTACCAAAATGAACAGTATGGGTGGCGAAGTGCTGGAAGGCATTCAGCGATCCATCGCGATAGCGGAAGAAAAATATAAGGGACTAGTAATTGCCAACGATGGTGCCAATTTCAGTGCCGGTGCCAATGTGGGCATGATCTTTATGTTCGCTATCGAGCAGGAATACGACGAACTGGACATGGCCGTTCGCCAGTTCCAGCAAACCATGATGCGCGCCCGTTATTCTTCCGTACCAGTTGTTACAGCACCGCATGGACTGGCTCTTGGCGGCGGTTGCGAACTGAACCTGCATGCCGATAAAATTTGTGCTGCCGCGGAAACCTATATTGGTCTGGTGGAACTGGGTGTGGGCCTGATTCCGGGTGGCGGCGGAACCAAGGAATTCGTGCTGCGCGCTGCCGATGAAATGCACGAGGATGAGCCGGAAAACATTACGCTGAAAAATCGCTTCCTTTCTATCGCTACCGCAAAAGTGGCCACCTCCGCTTTTGAGGCGCGGGATATGGGCATACTTCGCAGGGGACAGGACGAAATTGTAATCAACCTGGGACGCCGGATCAGCGAAGCCAAAAAATCAGTGCTGGAGATTTACGACAGCGGTTATGTAACCCCGGTTCAACGTAATGATATCAGGGTATTGGGAAGATCCGGACTCGGAACTCTTCTGACCGGCATCAATGGCATGCTGCGCGCGAATTATGCAACGGAGCACGATGCGCTGGTGGCCCGCAAGCTCGCCTACGTGATGTGCGGTGGCGACCTGAGCGAACCCACCCTGGTGTCGGAACAATACCTGCTGGATCTGGAACGCGAAGCATTCCTCTCCCTCTGCGGCGAACGGAAAACACTGGAGCGGATTCAATCGGTATTGAAATCTGGAAAACCGATACGGAACTAGTAAGGAATACTTCAACCAGAACCGAATCATCAACCAGAACCAAATCACCAATCAGAACCGAATCGCTAATCAGAACCGAATCATCCCAACAGGTATCCTAAACTCTTAACATAAGCTAAGCTGGCTACCAAAACAGCAAGAGGTAACACACATACCTGTCTGCCGGTCGCTGCGACCGGCTTTTTTTTACCCGCCGCTATACAACACGGGATTTTACCGTTTGTGTTTTAAAACTTTCCCGTCTGAGCGGACTAACTTACCTTGAAAAGAAAACTATGGACGTATTGGTTGCAGAGGGGATCCGCAAATCCTACGGCGCGGTGAAGGCCCTTAATGGCGTGAGCCTGAGCGTACCCCGGGGAACTGTATACGGAATTCTGGGTCCAAACGGCAGTGGAAAAACCACACTCCTGAGCATTTTGCTCGATGTCTTGTCTGCCGACGCTGGCAGTTACAGATGGTTCGGACAACCCGGTTCCAAAGAACAGCGCAAAAAGATCGGTGCATTGCTGGAAACACCGAATTTCTACCATTATCTGTCCGCGGTAAATAATCTGAAAATCACGATGAACATCAGCGGTCGCGGTTCGGCCGAGGAAATCACGCGCGTGCTTAAACTGGTGGGACTATACGAAAGAAGAAACAGTCGGTTCAGCACTTATAGTCTGGGCATGAAACAAAGGCTTGCGATTGCGGCTGCCCTGCTGGGATCGCCTGGTGTGCTGGTGCTTGATGAACCCACCAACGGACTCGATCCTGTTGGTATTGCAGAGATCCGTGAACTGATCAAGCAATTGCAACGCAATGGGCATACTATCGTGATCGCCAGTCACCTGCTTGATGAAGTGGAAAAAATCTGCACCCATGTAGCCATTCTGAAAACGGGGAATGTTGTATCACAGGGACCTGTAGACGAAGTGTTGTCTGATGAAGACATCCTGGAGCTGGGAACCGCCGATCTGCAACAATTGAAGGATCTCCTGCTACAACGGGAAGGGATAACCGAAATAGAAATTTCCGGATCACTTCTTCAGTGCAAAGCGCCCAAGGGCAGTATTGATCCCGCTGCCATTAATGCGTGGTGCCACGAGAACGGGATTCTGCTCAATCATATCGCCCTTCGCAAAAAACGTCTGGAAGCGCGGTTCTTTGAATTAACAGGCAACTAGGTCCATCTCCGTTATCAAAACATCTCACAAGTCGCGCTATCAATATAAACACAACCTTAGTTTATGTGGAAACTTCTTAAAACAGAATGGCTGAAAATTTATCGGTATCCTGCTTTCTGGCTGCTACTGGCCATCTGTCTGATTACTTATCCCGGCATCAATTATATCTGTTACAATATCTATCTTGATATTACCCAGCGGCAATCGATGACCGGACAGATCGTATCGCTCTTACTGGGCAATCCTTTTTCTTTTCCGGAAGTCTGGCAAACCAGTGCCTATCTTTCCTCGATGTTTGTGATCATCCCGGCGCTGTTAATCATCATGCTGATATCCAATGAATACGTTTATCGCACGTCACGCCAGAATATAATTGACGGCTGGAGCCGGTACGATTTTCTTCTAGCCAAGGCAATAGATGTTGCACTGATCACTTTTATCGTAACCATACTGTATGCGATTGTGGCCCTGGTTGTGGGAATAGTGCATACCGATTCGCAACCGGCGGTCGACCCGGCGATACCCCTGCCAGATATGAACAGCACGGAAGGGTCCGGCAGTTCCGGCAGCATCTACTTTGAAAAGATTCACTATATCGGTCTTTTTGCATTGCAGACATTCTCCCAACTTTCCCTGGCATTTCTGCTGGGCATGCTCGTGCGCAAGGCTTTTGTTGCGATGGGCATCTTTCTTTTTTATGCCCTGATTGCCGAACCCTTGTCTGTGGGATTGCTTAAATACAAATTCAATAACGATATAGGCAAATACTTTCCGATGGAAGTATCCGACCGCATAGTACCCCCGCCCGCGTTCATGAGCAAGCTCGATGAAGCAGGCTATCAGGCTTCACTGGATGCCGTTCCCATGCATGTGGGACTGACCATTGTTTTAATCGGAATTACGTGGATGCTGACCACCATCATCTATAAGAAAAGAGATCTGTAGCAGAACGCTGCCGGCACCATCGCTGAAGGACTCAAAGATTGCCGTCCGCACAATTACAGATTTTCCATGGCTGCTTCGATGGTCGGATACACGAATTGAAATCCGGTAGCGCTGATTTTGGAGGAACTGATCGTAGCGCTTTTAAGCACTTCGATACTCATTTCTCCCAGCACCAGTTTCAGAACAGGTGCCGGCACATGAATCGGGAGCCAGGCTTTGCCGCGCGTTTTACCTGCGAGCGTCAGCACCAGTTTACGATTATCAACGGGATGGGGTGCCACGGCATTGTATACTCCGCCAAGTTCCGGGTTCTCCACAGCATATTGATACAAGCGTGTAAGATCGGCCATATGGATCCAGCTCACCACCTGGCGACCCGTGCTCAGAATGGTGGCCAGGCCGAAACGCAGCGGTTTGATAAACTCACCCAGCGCACCACCCTCCTTAGTAAGAACAATTCCGGTGCGGAGAATCACCAATCGTTTACCCATGGCCGTTACAGGATTCAGGGCCGCTTCCCAATCGCGACAGGTAGTCCCGAGGAAATCATTGTACCAGGGGTCCGTTTCCACAAAAGGACGCGGATTGGGAATGGAAGGATCCGGCCCATACCAACCAATACCCGATGCAGAAACCACCACCCCGATATGATTGGGTATGGAAGAAAGCGCCTTGCAAATAAGCTCCCCGCTTTTGACACGGCTATCGAGAATTTCCTTCTTGCGTTTGCTGGACCACCGCTTGTCGGCCACGCCAGCCCCCGCCAGATGAATGATGGCATCCGCCGAGCGGATCGCAGTCTCATCAATAATACCCTTTGGAATATCCCAGCCTGCATAGCTTAGCCTGTCGCTGTTCCGGTATTTCGAGGGATTTCGGGTGAGAATGATCACGCTATGTCCTGCATCGATCAATGCCTTCGTAAGGGCCTTTCCGATCAGCCCCGTACCTCCAGTTATAATTATGGTTGCCATCCCGCCAAAGTTAATTGTTTGTCCCCTTGTTCCCTTCGTCCCCTCTGTTTCCTTTGTCCCCTTTGTTCCCTTTGTCCCCTTTGTCCCCCTTGTTTCCTTTGTCCCCCTTGTTCCCCATTCCCCATCAAAAAGGCCCCTCGCAAAA
The DNA here is from genome assembly GCA_036562745.1 of Flavihumibacter sp. GTDB lineage: Bacteria > Bacteroidota > Bacteroidia > Chitinophagales > Chitinophagaceae > Flavihumibacter. The sequence continues at coordinate 7,740 of DATCJQ010000269.1, read as the reverse complement.
ACGAAGGGCCGACTATCCTTAATGGATAAACAACTAAAAACAAAAAACCTTGCCTGAATCAACGAAGCTTAGTCAGGCTTTTTCCCATCCAGGAACGTGTTAATCGTACTGATCTGGGTATTATTGTGCTCATCTGTTTTCACCGTGTAATTGCTGTAGAAATTCTCAGCCGGTGATACAGTGTTATAGAGTTCAAGATTGCGGCGGATATAGGCCGGCACAGTGTCAAACTCGTTGTTCGGGTCAGCAGCATTGATGTTAAAAGACAGATTCCTTAGTTTCTGAATTCTCTCTGCTGCCTTTCTCTTTTGTTCTTCCACTTCGTCCAGCATCGCTGGTTCCTCAGGTGAAGAGTAGAAAGTTGTTGGAGCTGATGGTGCCAACGGCTTGTCCGCCGCGGGAGTTTCATCCTTAATCACCAGTTGCATATCGAAAGAAGGATCTTCTTCTTTCTGTGGCGTTGCCGGCACCTGTTGTTGGATGGGTTCATTCAAAGGAAAATTACTCGGCTGACCGGCTCCGGATTCCGGTCCTTTTGAAGGTTCTGCATAAATATTGGATGGCTTGGCCAAGTACCCTCCGGACGCTGCAGATGCCGGAGAATTATTTTCTGCCAGATTGAACCGAATTTTTTCTTCCTGCGCGGGCGCTTTCACCGGCTCTTCGTCGGTAAACTGAACCACGGGCCTGGAGGTTTCGCGAACCGGCTCTTCCACCAGTACCGGCTGGAGCGAAGGAGGCAGTACTTCCTCGTTTTGCACCACAGGCTGGATTACCGGAGCAGATGCAGTTGCCTGCGGAGTAGTGCCCGCAGATGCAGCCGCATTAGCAGTTGCCATTGGAGTAGTTGCGGGCGTTGCATTTACAAAAGCCGCGGATGGATCGGGTGCAGAGGGAGCCGGATTCACCGGTGTTCCCTGCACAAAACTGGTTTGAACAGCCGTTGCACTGGGGCGTTCAGCAGGTTTCACCACCGCTACGCCACTGCGTTGTGCCGGAGCCGGCGCTGCAGAAGGCACGGGTTGATAATAGGGCTTGTCATCATTTCCGAAAGGCAGCTCCGTCTGATCCAGGGTCATCACAATCTTTTCTTCTCTCTTGGGCTCAGGCTGCTTTTCCACCTTTTTTGTGAATGGATCGCGATACTCAAAACCGGTGGCAATCAGGGTGATGCCAATTTTGTCGCCCAAACTGTTATCATAACCCAGACCCAGGATCACATCGGTTTCTTCACCGGCCTGGCTCAGCAGGTGGTTCTGAATAATATCCACTTCATCCATGGTGAATTCGTGTTCACCTTCGGCAGAGTTGATATTGATGAGGATCCAGCGGGCACCACGGATATCGTTATCATTCAGCAGCGGAGAGCTCAGTGCCTCTTCGATGGCGCGTTGAGCACGATCTTCACCCGAAGCAGCAGCATTACCCAGGATAGCCACACCACCATTGCGCATTACGGTGCAAACGTCGGCAAAGTCAACGTTGATCTGCCCGGTACTGTTGATCACATCAGTAATACATTTGGCTGCAGTAGCCAGCACATTATCCGCTTTCGCGAAAGCTTCCTTCATTTTCAGGTTCCCGTATTGATGACGCAGCTTGTCGTTGCTGATCACCAGCAGGGTATCCACGTGTTTTTTCATCTCCTCAATACCCAGCTCTGCCTGCTGCTGACGTTTTCTTCCTTCGTAAGAGAAGGGAGTGGTAACGATACCAACAGTCAGGATGCCCAGGTCCTTACAGATTTTGGAGATGATGGGCGCACCACCCGTACCGGTACCACCGCCCATGCCGGCTGTGATGAAAGCCATCTTGGTATTCACTTCCAGGATGCGCTTGATTTCTTCCAGACTTTCTTCGGTGGCCTGCTTACCAATTTCAGGATTGGCACCGGCTCCCAGCCCCTGGGTCAGATGTGGTCCGAGTTGTATTTTATTAGGCACCTGGCTTTGTGCAATAGCCTGTGCATCGGTATTACAAATGATAAAGTTCACCCCGTCAATACTTTGACTGAACATATGGTTCACAGCATTGCTGCCCCCACCACCTACACCAATCACCTTGATGATGGATGATTTTTCCTTCGGTAAATCAAAGTGTATCATAACACTGAATTGTTTTATTTAGAATATATGGGTTAGTGCGTTATCGGCTTAGAAATTACGATCGTCTTCTTCCTTAAACAGTTCGATCAGATTGTCTTTGAACTTACTCCAGAAGCGGTTGAGTCCGCCCAGTTCCCTGGCTCTGGTAGCCACTTCAGCGGGTGCAACTTTTTCTGCAACCACGGTCTTTTCTTCTGCAGCCACATCCTCAGCCGCAGCAGGGGTTTCAATTTCCTTCTTCAGTTCCTTCGGAATCTCTACCTGTCTGAACTGCTTCTCGAACTGTTTGCGGTTTCTTTCGTAATCATCGTATCCTTTCAGGATTAAGCCGATACAGGTTGAATACATCGGTTTGGTCAGCTCATCCGTATGATTGGGGGCAAGGTGTTCATTGGGATAACCGATCCGGGCGTTCAATCCGGTTACATATTCTGTCAACTGAATCAGGTGACGCAGCTGGGATCCACCACCGGTAAGCACGATGCCACCATTCAGCATGCGGCTGTCCATACCCACCTGCTTAAGGTGATAGGTTACAAAGTCCATGATCTCGCTCATACGCGCCTGGATGATATTGGCCAGGTTGCGCACGCTGATTTCCTTGGGCGGCAATCCGCGCATACCCGGGATCGTTATGAAGGCATTGGCTTTGGCTTCGTTGGCCAGGGCAGAACCGAACTGAACCTTCATCTGTTCAGCCTGGGTTTTGAGCACACCCAGTCCGGTTTTGATATCGTTGGTGATATTTTCTCCACCAAAGGGGATAACAGCCGTATGTTTCAGAATTCCCTCGTAAAACACAGCCAGGTCGGTAGTGCCACCACCGATATCCACGATGGCCACACCGGCTTCAATATCTTCCTGGGCCATTACGGCTGCGGCAGATGCCAGGGGCTGGAGTACAAGGTCCTTGGTGATCAGATTACTTTTCTCCACCGCGCGGTTGATATTGCGGATCGCATTTTTATCACCGGTGATGATATGGAAGTTGGCGCCCACTTTCACGCCACCATAACCGATCGGGTTGGGAATGTTCTGGAAATTATCCACGGTGAACTCCTGCGGAATCACATCAATGATCTGGTCTCCGGCCGGGATATAGGTTTTATACTGATCAGCAATCAGCTGGTCGATTTCGCGCTGAGAAATTTCTTCATCGGTAGATTGGCGAACGATGTCCCCGCGGGTCTGCAGACTCTTGATATGATGTCCGGCAATACCCACATACACTTCCTTAATCACCAGGTCGGGGTTGGAGGCATAACAGTTTTCCAGTGCCGCCGCAATCGCCTTAATGGTTTCGTCAATGTTCAACACTTGTCCGTGCTTCACGCCATTGCTGTTTGCGCGTCCAAATCCCAGGATCTCCAATTTCCCAAACTCATTCTTGCGACCTGCAATGGCAGCGATCTTTGTCGTACCAATGTCGAGCCCTACAATAATGGGTTGTTCGTTACTCATTCTATTTTGTTTTTAGTTGTTTAGAAGTTGTCAGGACCGTCGCATAACCGCTTTCGGTTTACGCTCGCCGGTAGTGGTTGTCAGAGGATTTGGACCAGATTTGGATTTGGCTTCGGAGGATATCGGACTATTAACCTGTAAAGGTGCAGCAGCAAGACTGTAAGGCGGTTTATTTTTATCCACGGATGTGGATATTGATCCTGCCTTTTTTCCTACTACCTGGTTGGCATATCCCACATCAATGGTGCGGTAATAATCCAACCCTGTTTTGCTAAGAACTTCGGTATAAAATTTCTTCAAGCGGCGAAACTTTTTTTCTGCATCGGAACCATCTCCGAAGAGGATGCGATGCTGACCAAGCACCGGCACCAGTTCGATTCGTTTGTCGGCTGTGTACACCACCTGAGCGATCTGCGCTTCCCAGAAGGGATCCTTGTTCATACACTCCACAATGGAGAGTACGCGTGCAATCAATGCACTGTCGCCCCTTCTTTTCTTCAGCAGTTTTTCGGGCATCCCGGTGAATACTGGCAGCTTTACCGCCGGTTTCCCAACGGCCAGGGGCAGATAGGTTCCCGCTGTGTCGAGATACCAGCTTTGTCCGGCTGCCGTAAACACTCTGGCCACCGGCGTTCTCTCCTTCACCAGCACTTCCAGTTCACGCTCTGCGTTGAAATAGAGTTCTGCCTCACGTACCCAGGGATTCTTGCGGATATTCTGTTCCATGGTCCGCAAATCGATGGATGCCATATTCTGTCCCCTGAATGCCTTGCCCGAACTGGCCCCCATCAGGCTCAACACATCCGACTTGTCAATGAACCGATAATCACCCGTGCCGCGGATCTCTATTCTGATATCCGCACAGCTGGCATCGTTGGTTTTATTAATTGCCGCAATCAATACTACGAGCAGCAAGGCAAACACCAGCGACCAGCTGAGCGCAACCAACAGTTTTCGTATACTGATTTTCTTAGCCATGTTTTTTCAAAGTTTCTGCCAGTGGCTGCACCAGCGCATCAATATCACCGGCACCGGCCGTTATCACCAGGTCCTTGCCGTTGGTTCCAGCCAGCACTTGCTCCACCCTACGCTGCAGGTCGGCCTTTTCTATCAACTCCACTTTGCCGTCTGCCATTTTCCCTGCAATCATCGCGCTGCTCACACCTTCCATCGGCAGTTCACGCGCGGGATAAATCGGAAGCAACAATACCTTATCCGCCAGTGACAACACTTCCGCAAATCCATCGGCCAGATCCCTGGTCCGCGAGTATAAATGAGGTTGAAAAATAATTGTGCAGTGCTTATCCGGGAACAATGCTTTCGCACCCTGTAACAATGCTCTCAGTTCTTCCGGATGATGCGCATAATCATCTACAAAGACCATGCGAGAAGTTTTCAGAACGTACTCAAATCTTCTTTTTACGCCTCTGAAATTTTTTACTGCTTCTTTTATCTTTTCAACATCAATTCCAAGTTGCTGGGCGATGGCAATCGATACCAGGGCGTTCTCCACATTGTGCATGCCACCCATATTCAACTGCACCCCTTCGATACTCATCTGTGGCAGCACAGCCGTGAAAGTGTAGCTGCCATTATCCATTCGTATATCACGGGCATGGATATCCGCCGATTCGTTATTCAGACTGTAGGTATAATGTTTCCCTGCCTGCATCTCTGCAGAACGGGGCAATCCATACTTACTGAACAACACGCCCTCGGGTTTCAGCTTGCGGCTGAATTCCACGAATGCATCCTGCAGATTGGTTTCGGTTCCATAGATATCGAGGTGATCGGGATCCATGGAACTTATCACAGCGATATCGGGATGCAACTGGTGGAAACTCCGGTCGTATTCATCCGCTTCAATCACTGCCACATTTCTGGGATCGCTCCAGAAATTGGTTCCGTAGTTCACACTGATGCCACCCAGGAAAGCATTGCAACCGAATCCCGTATCGCGCAGGATATGCGCGGTCATGGTGGTTGTGGTGGTCTTGCCGTGGGTTCCGCCAATACATATATTAAAAGAACTTCTGCTGATAATCCCGAGCACCTGGCTGCGCTTCAGAACCGGCACTTCCTGCCCCTGATAATAAACCAGCTCCGCATGTGCCGCCGGAATGGCCGGGGTATACACCACCAACTCCGGATTGGCCGGAATCAGCGAAAGGTTTTCTTCATAGTGAATATCGATTCCTTCCTTCTCCAGCTGCCGGGTCAGGGGCGTGGGGGTTCTGTCGTAACCGCTCACTGTTTTACCCAGCGCATGGAAGTAACGGGCCAGCGCACTCATTCCAATTCCACCTATCCCGATGAAATAAACTGTATGTATGTCTTTAACTGATAGCAATGTCGTTCACTATATAGTTTGCAATTAATTCATCCGCTTCGCGAATCGCCAGGGCTCCGAGCGCCCGCGACATGGATGCTCTTTTCTCCGCATCGCCAGCCAGACGAATCAGTGCTGTCACCAATTGCTCTCCCGCCTCGCTGTCTTTTACCAGTATGCCGGCCTGATTGTCCACCAGATATTTTGCATTTACGGTCTGATGATCTTCTGCTGCATAGGGATAGGGCACCAGGATCGGCGGCTTCTGCACCACACAGATTTCCGCAATGCTCATCGCTCCCGCTCTCGACACCACACAATCCGCAGCTCCATAAGCGTATTCCATTTCGCGGATGAAATCGCTCACCCAGATTCCCTTCCTGTTTTCAGTCAGTTTCCGAGCCTGTTCCGCAAAGCTTTTTCCTGTTTGCCAGATCAGCTGGATGCCGGCAGCTTCAATGCGATCGAGTCCGGCCGCCAGCGCCTTATTAATGGTTTGTGCACCGAGACTCCCCCCCACCGACAGCACCACCGGTTTGGAGGGATCGAGCGGACCGGAATTCGTCTGGAAATGGCGCAGCGCATCTTCCTTAGTGATCTGGCTGTTTACGATATTCGCTCTCACGGGATTTCCGCTCACAATAATCTTTTCCGCCGGGAAGAACTGTTCCATTCCCTTCGTACCCACAAACACAATCTTTGCTTTTTTGGCGAGCAGCATATTCGATTTACCCCCGAATGAATTTGCTTCGTGCAGGAAGGTGTCGATCCCTTGCTGCTGCGCATATCGCAATACGGGGAAGCTCGAGTAGCCACCCACGCCGATCACGGCATCGGGCTGGAAGCGTTTGAAAATCGTCCGCACCTGGAAAAAGCTTTTGATCAGCTTATAAGGCAGAGAAATATTTTTAATCAAAGAACTTCTGTTGAATCCCGCAATGTCCAGTCCCTCTATTTCGTATCCAGCCTGCGGCACTTTTTCCATCTCCATCTTATTCTTCGCCCCGATAAAAAGGATGGCCGCGGATGGGTTCATTTTTTTGATCGCATTCGCGATAGCGATGGCCGGGAATATATGTCCGCCTGTTCCACCGCCTGCTATGATGATGCGCTTAGCCATTGGTCACCCCCTTCTTTCTTCTTCTCTTTAAACCGTTTCCGTTGAGCGCTTCCACGGCTATTTCCTCGAGATCCTCCTCCACTTGCTCAGCGTCCCCGGACTTTTCCACCCTGGCATCAGTTAGATCTTCGTCCTCTTCCTCGTCTATCTCTTCCACCAATTCGTCCTCTTCCTCCTCGATTTCTTTTCCGTCAGCGGAATTCTTCTCTACAAACCTCGACACGCTCAGGATGATACCGATTGCCACGCAGGTAAAGAGGAAAGAACTACCACCCATACTGATCAGCGGCAAGGTAACGCCGGTTACAGGAAACAGATTCACATTCACCGCCATATTGGCCAGGGCCTGGATCACCAGGGTGAAACTCAGGGCCACCGCCAGAAATGCACCAAAGGCAAAGGGACATTTCCTGAACAACTGGATACTCCTGAACAGGAAAATCAGGTATATGGCCAGCACCACGCTGCCTCCCACCAATCCATACTCCTCTATAATGGTTGCATAGATAAAATCAGAATAAGGGTGCGGCAGAAAATTCCGTTGCTCACTGTTACCCGGCCCCAGACCCAGCCATCCGCCCTTCGCTATCGCGATCTTGGCCTGATTTACCTGGTAATTATCATCGTCATTTTTCTGATCACTTCCGTAGATGAATGTTTCCACGCGGTTCACCCAGGTGCTCACCCTAACGGTCAGGCGCGAACGATTTTCTGCTTTCGGTTTG
>DATCJQ010000267.1:0-7535 GCA_036562745.1 Flavihumibacter sp. | reverse complement strand
CTCCACATCCTTGTCAAACAGGGTATATGCTTTGAGCAATTGGTGGATGGTATGGATGCGGTCGGCTTTCAGGGTGTATTCATTCAGCAGGGCTTCTTTCTGCGCCAGTTTTTCTTCTGCGCTGGCAGTGGATGCTTCGATTTCGCCCAGTTTGGAGCTGATATCGGGCAGCACGAAGAAATCGGGATCCTCACCGGAGCGGGTGATCATCTGGATACCCTTTTCGGTCAGATCCACTGAATTGTTTTTCTCATCTATATAGAAATAGAGTTCGGCATCCACTTTCGGCATTTCCTTCTGCTGATCGGCCAGGTAATAGTTTTCGGCTTTCTGCAGTTTTACTTTTACCCCGGGTTCGCTGAGGAACTTGATCAGGGCGCTGGTCTTAGGCAGACCGCGATAGGCGCGCATCAGGGCCAGACCACCGTCTTTGGGATCATCATTGCCTTCGGAGATTTTCTTACGCGCCTCGATCAGGAACTTGTTCACCACCTGTTTCTGGGCTTCCACCAGCTGCTGAACGCGGGGCTTCAGGATATGATATTGCTGCTCATCTCCGCGGGGAACCGGACCGGAAATGATCAGAGGCGTACGGGCATCGTCGATCAATACGGAGTCCACCTCATCCACCATGGCGAAATGGTGTTTGCGTTGTACCATTTCATCGGGACTGTGTACCATATTGTCGCGCAGGTAGTCGAAACCGAATTCGTTATTGGTGCCGTAGGTGATATCGGCCTGATAGGCTTTGCGGCGGTTTTCGCTGTTGGGCTGGTGTTTATCAATACAGTCAACGGTCAGTCCCAGCCACTCGAAAAGCGGACCATTCCACTCAGAGTCACGGCGGGCCAGGTAGTCGTTCACGGTTACGATATGCACCCCTTCGCCGGCCAGCGCGTTCAGGTAGGCGGGCAGGGTGGACACCAGGGTCTTACCCTCACCGGTGGCCATCTCGGCAATTTTACCGGAATGCAGTACAAAACCACCAATCAGCTGTACATCGTAATGTACCATGTTCCAGGTAACGGTACCACCGGCGGCGGTCCAGGTATTGCTGAAATGGGATTCATCTCCCACAATCTTGATATAATCTTTGTTAACGGCCAGCTGGCGGTCCATTTCAGTGGCGGTGGAAACCAGTACGGGATTTTCCTTGAGACGGCGGGCGGTTTCCTTCACCACGGCAAAGGCTTCGGGTGCAATCTCCTTCAGAATTTCCTCGATCTGCTCATTTCTCTTCTTCCGCAGATTGTCGATTTCCTGGTAGATGGCATCTTTGCCGGCAAAATCGCCAAAGGGGAGGGCCTCGGCCTCAGCGTTCAGTTTGTTTATTTCCTCGTCGATGCCGCGCAGATGTTCCTTGATGCGGGCTTTGAATTCCTGGGTTTTGGCACGCAGCTGATCGTTGCTAAGTGACTGATAAGCAGCAAAATACTCATTAGTTTTAGCCACCAGTGGCTGGATGTTCTTTACATCTTTCTCCGATTTGCTGCCGCCAAATAGCTTCTGAATAAAACCTAACATGGTTATTGGTATTGTCTTATGTAATTCTTTTTCGGGTTGATTTTACCTGTCAATTTCAATGCTACAATTCATTTATAGTCAAATTGTCAGGAGGGCAAAGGTACGGTAAGCCAACCGGAATTGAAACCGGCAGATTTTCCTGCAATTTGCATTGGAATTAGCTGTTTTCTTTTACCTTTGCGGCCAAATTGAGGAAAATCATTTTTCTATGTCAGGAGCATTAAAAGAAGTACGCAACCGGATCAAATCCGTTCAGAGCACCCAGCAGATCACCAAAGCCATGAAAATGGTAAGTGCAGCCAAGCTGCGTCGTGCCCAGGATGCCATCCTGCAAATGCGTCCTTATGCCAACAAACTCCAGGAAATGCTCTCTAATATCGTGAGTAATTCCGAGGGGGAAGTAGGTGGTTCCCTGGCAACCGAACGTCCCGTGGAAAAAGTGCTGTTGATCGTGATCACCAGCGACCGCGGACTGGCAGGCGCTTATAACGCCAATATCGTAAAAACTGCCAAATCGGCTATTGCTGAGCGTTACAGCCAGCAGTTCGCCAAAGGCAATGTAAAGATCTGGAACATCGGTAAAAAAGGATACGAAGCCCTGCAGAAAGGCAACTACCAGACCGATGCTACCTATAAAGATATTTTCCTCGATCTGCGTTTTGAAAATGTTCAGGCCTGTGCGCAGGCAGCTGTAAAAGCTTTCGAGAATAAGGAATTTGATGTGGTGGAGATTGTGTACAGCGAGTTCAAGAACGCCGCTACCCAGCGTTTCGTGGTAGAGCGCTTCCTGCCCATCCCCAAAGTGGAAGCAGGTGCCAATTCCAAGAAAAGCGACTTCATTTTCGAGCCCAATAAAGAAGAACTGATTGCCGAACTGATGCCGAAAATTCTGAATACACAGCTGTACAAGGCCGTGCTGGATGCCAACGCTTCTGAACACGGTGCCCGTATGACGGCAATGGATAAGGCCTCAGAAAACGCCAACGAACTGTTGCGCTCTCTGAAGATCAGCTATAACCGCGCCCGTCAGGCTGCCATCACAACCGAGCTGACCGAGATCGTGAGTGGTGCTGCGGCGTTGCAGGGATAATCAACCTCTTGCGGGGCTTCCCCGCATAAGACGGTGTATTATCCGGGCTTTTCCACATTGTGCATAACTCCATTTCCTGATTTTATCATTTTTGAGAAGCTTGCGGCATGTTCATTGCTGAATTTGTGTAAGCAGTGTACCCGCATGAACAATAAAAGGAAAAACCATGGAAATCGGAACCATAATCCCCCATATAGAAGCGTTAATCTTTGCCAGTGAAAAGCCGCTGAGCGCCATCGAGCTGACCGACCTGATCAATCAGGCATTCGGCTTTATGGATAACAAACTCACGCTCGACCAGATCGAAACCGGCATTGAAGGCATCGTGGAGAAATACCGCTCGGAATTTTATCCCTTCGAATTGCGCTTCAGTGGTGGAGGATGGCAGTTCCTCACCAAAAAGGAATACCATAAAACCGTGGCACAGCTTAATGGCGATAAGTTTTTGAAACGCCTGAGTCCCGCTGCCATGGAAACCCTTGCCATTATCGCGTACAAACAGCCCATTACCAAGGGTGAAATTGAGGCAATCCGCGGGGTGAGCGCCGATTATTCCATCCAGAAATTGCTCGAAAAAGAACTGATCGTCATCAGCGGAAGGAATGAAGAACTGCCCGGCAAGCCGCTGGTATATGCCACTTCGCGCGCGTTTATGGATTATTTCGGACTCAACGGTCCCGAAGACCTGCCGCAGATCAAGGAAGTGCTGGCCGAGCAGGTGGTGGAGCCCACGCTGCTGGCTAACGGTCAGGTGCATGTGGCTAATGGCGACGATGAATCCACCACCGAAACCCTGGTGATGGAAGAGGAAGACGGCAAATCCCTGCTCCTGGTAAGCGAAACGGGCGAACTGCTGGAAACCGGCACCATCGATCATACCGAAACCATTGAAGAAGATGCCGCATTAGGCAGCGAGGCCGAGGATATCAATATGGAACAATCCGAATCAGCAGATAGTTTCGAAAGCCCTGAAGCTTCCAAAACTTCCGAAGTTCCCCAAGCTCACCAGGCTCCCGACGATTTCGATGACGAGGACGAGGACGACGACGATGAGTTGGACGAAGTGGAGGAGCTGGAAGATCTGGACGAAGAATTGGACGGAGAGGAATTCGAAGCTGATGACGACGAGGAGGAAGAAGATGAGGATGATGATGAAGATGAGGAGATTGATGATGAAGAGGATGATGATGACGAAGAAGCCGGTGATGACTTTGACGAGGAGGGGGATGATGATGACTATGATGGGGAAGATGAGGAGGAAGATGACGATGAGGAGGAAAATGACGATGAGGAGGATGATGACGATGACGACAAGGATCGTTAATCTCGACGGATATTGCCCTGGCGAGCTCTCCAAGTGGTTTCTCGCCTGAGCGGATTTCCTCTCGAAACATAAAATAGCTAAGGGATGGCTGCACTCACTCGCAGCCATCCCTTTTCCTTTCCCCCTTCTCCGTTCTCCGTTCACCGTTCACCGTTCTCCGTTCACCCTTCCCCCCATTCATAAAAACCATCCAATAAATAAGCCCGAACTGCAGTATATTCGCCAAATTCGCAAGCAAACAACTATGTCTTATTTATCAGATGAAACGCTGGTGCAGCTAGCCCAGGAATATGGTACACCGCTCTATGTGTACAATGCCAACCGAATCAGTGAGCAATACAATAAACTGCAGACGGCATTCAGTAAGGTGAACGCCCGTTTCTTCTATGCATGTAAGGCACTCAGCAATATCAATATCCTGAAGTATATCGAGTCGCTCGGGGCTTCACTCGATTGCGTGAGCATTAACGAAGTGCAGCTCGGATTGCGCGCCGGATTCAGTCCCGACCGGATTCTTTTTACCCCCAATTGCGTGGATTTTGCCGAAGTGGAGGAAGGCAAGAACCTCGGCGTGCACATCAACATCGACAATATTTCCATCCTTGAACAGTTTGGTGCCAAATTCGGCGGATCCTATCCCATTTGTATTCGCTTCAATCCGCATATCATGGGCGGGGGCAATTACAAGATTTCAACCGGACATGTCGACAGTAAATTCGGGATTTCCATTCACCAGATCCGCCATGTTGAACGGGTCGTAAAAACAACCGGACTGAATGTCGAAGGTATTCATATGCACACCGGGAGCGATATCAAGGATGTGAATGTATTCCTGCAGGGCCTTGAAGTGATGTTTGAACTGGCCACGCATTTCCCCTCCATCAAATTTGTGGATCTGGGTAGCGGATTCAAAGTGCCTTATCAGGATGGCGATGTGCATACCGATATCGACCTGTTGGGCGAGAAGGTAGCCGAAGCTTTCAATGCCTATAAAGCCGAAACCGGCAAGGATCTCCAGGTTTGGTTTGAACCCGGAAAATTCCTCGTGAGCGAGTGCGGATATTTTATTGTGAAAGCTAACGTTATCAAACAAACGACGGCGACAGTTTTCGTGGGCGTGAACAGCGGATTCAACCACCTGATTCGTCCCATGTTCTACGATGCGTATCATCGTATCCGCAATATTTCGAATCCCAATGGAAGCCATCGTATCTACACCGTGGTGGGTAATATTTGCGAAACGGATACTTTCGCCTGGGACCGCACCCTGAATGAAGTGCGCGAGGGCGATTTCCTGGTATTCTATAATGCAGGCGCTTATGGGTTCGAGATGTCATCCAATTTCAACTCGCGATTGAAGCCAGCGGAAGTGATGGTGCGCGATGGCGTTCCTCAGTTGATTCGTCGCCGTGATACCTTCGAGGATTTGTTGCGGAATCAAATTGTATAGTTTTCATCGGTCGATCCGACATTCAATTTGTTAATACATTTCAAAGCCTGCTTCACAAGAGCAGGCTTTTATTCTTATCTTAGGTAAGAATCTCAACGATTATGTCATCCCGGCCGGATTTTCTTCAACTCGTAAAGCATCCGCTTAAGTTTCGGCTTTTTATGCTGATGAAACTACCCAGCGCTTTTTTCTCCGGTGTTCGCGTGGTGGAAGTGAGCGAAGAACAATGTCAGGTTTCGGTTCCCTTTAAATGGTTTAGTCAGAATCCTTTTCGTTCGACTTATTTCGCTTGTCTGGCCATGGCCGCTGAGATGAGTACGGGTATCCTGGCCATGGCGCAAACCTGGCAGCGTAAGCCCGCCGTATCGATGCTGGTAACCGGTCTTGAGGCGATTTATACCAGGAAGGCTACGGGTAAAACGATTTTCACTTGTATGGACGGAGTTGCCATTCGGGAAACGGTCGAACGTGCTGTAACTACCGGTGAGGCACAAACGATCAAAGTGAAATCTGTCGGCACCAATCGGTCGGGTGAGGAAGTCGCGGTATTCTATATTACCTGGTCCTTTAAAAGCAAACAACCATGAAGATTGCATTTCACGGCGCTGCCCGTTGCGTAACGGGATCCAAGCACCTGCTTACCCTGAAGAACGGACGTAAAATCCTGCTCGATTGCGGAATGTTTCAGGGAATGGGCAGGGAAACCGACGCGCTGAACCGGAACTGGGGATTTGATCCCGCTGAAGTGGACTACATGATTCTGTCGCACGCGCATATTGATCATAGTGGCCTCATCCCCAAACTGGCTAAGGACGGATTTAAGGGGAAAATATATTGTACGCCGGCCACCCGCGCGCTGACGGTTATCTTACTCGAGGATTCGGCCGAGATACAGGAGGATGATATCAAATACATCAATAAAAAACGCGCGGCGAACGGACAACCTTACCTGCGACCTCTCTATACCAAGGAGGACGTGGGCGCGGTGGTACATCGCTTTGTTGAGGTGGATTACGGAACCTGGTTCACCATCGAAGAAGGAGTGGAGCTGCTCTTTACGGATGTGGGACATATCATCGGATCTGCGGCTGTGCATCTCCGTGTGACCGAAAATGGGAAGACCGAGCAATTGACTTTTAGTGGAGATATAGGTCGCTATCGTGATATAATTCTGCGTTCGCCCGAGGTTTTTCCGCAGGCCGATTATATCATCATTGAATCAACCTATGGTAATAGTCTGCACGATATGCATGTAACCACACCCGATCACCTGCTGGAGTGGATCGAAAAAGTTTGCGTGAAGCGCCGCGGGAAGCTGATCATTCCGGCCTTTAGTGTGGGACGTACGCAGGAGATCCTTTACTCGCTCAACCAGCTTGAAGTGGAGCGTCGGCTGCCCGAGCTCGATTATTTTGTCGATAGTCCGCTTAGCATCGAGGCCACCGAGCTGGTGAAGTCTTATCCGCAGTATTTCAATAAAACGATTCAGCGTTTATTGCAAACCGACAGCGATCCTTTCATGTTCAGCGGATTGAAATACGTAAAGACGGTTGATCAGTCCAAGCTCCTGAACTTCCGCAACGAGCCATGCGTGATCATCAGTGCCAGCGGGATGGCCGATGCGGGACGTGTGAAGCACCATATTTCCAACAATATCGAAAACAGCCGGAATGCCATCCTGATGGTGGGATACTGCGAACCCAGTTCATTGGGGGCTCGCTTGCTATCCGGAAGAAAGCAGGTATCCATTTTTGGCGTGGAGCACGAGGTGAATGCCGAGATCGGCTCGATCCGCAGCATGAGCGCCCACGGCGATTACGAGGATCTCAGCCAGTGGCTGGCCTGCCAGGATAAACGCGCCGTGAAAAAACTCTTCCTCGTGCACGGTGAATACGACGTGCAGATGCAGTTCAAGCAGCGTCTTATCAACAAGGGATTCTACGACGTCGAAATACCCGAACTCCACTGGGAGGTCGGTCTGACATAATGACTTCCCGTCGGGCACCCGACGGGTGCCCGACGGGTAAAATTGCTCCCTCAGGGGGGTAATTTTTTATAGAAGAAAACCCAAGCCTGGCTTGGGTTTTCTGGTTTTGTCGTTTTTGCGCAGTTTGGCAGTTTGTCACACTACCCGTCGGGTACCCGAC
>DATCJQ010000560.1:0-2090 GCA_036562745.1 Flavihumibacter sp. | reverse complement strand
TGATTTGCAGATCAGCCGGAGTAGGACGTAATCCCGCTTCGAAATCATCGGCATCCACAAAATTTCGGGCACTCAGATAACGACGACCCACAGAGAGCACATCAAAAGAAGAAAGCAGCAGGAGGCCGATCAATACCGCCTGCATCTTCAACCGACCCTTTGCAAAATAGAACAATAGCCCCGCGGAGAGGCCGATCAGCAGGATGGCACGCAACAAATCTTTTCCATAGAGCGATTGACGATCATCCTGCAGGGCGCTCACCAGCGATTGCGCGAAACTCTGTGCCTGCTGCTGGGCATTGGGATCCTGCTGGTTTCCGCCCATCATCGAAGCTAATTGCTGTTTGAGAGAGGCATCGCCCGGCGAAGTATAATCCGCCATGAAATAAAATCCGATCAACAAAACCAGCACGCCGGCCAGCACATATCCGGCTGTTTTGAATTTTTTCCATTCCAGGGTTCCGGTTTCCTTTGCGTCAATAAACTGCTGCAAACCCAGGGCTGCCAGCAAGGGGAAGCAAAGCTGTGGAATCACCAGCGCCATGGAGGGCGCGCGGAACTTATTATAGAGAGGTAGATAGTCGAAGAGGAAATAGTTCAGGCTGGCGAAATTCTTACCCCAGGAAAGCAGGATGCCAATCAGGGCAGCCGCAACAATCCAGCCGCGGTTCCAGTTGTTCACGTAAAACAATCCCAGTATAAACAAGGCACAAATCACGGCACCGAAATACACCGGTCCGGAGGTGCCGGGCTGATCACCCCAATATGCACTCATCTGCTGGGCGAAGCCGTTGGCCTGGTCTTCCGACATGCCGGTTTTTTCCTGCAGCACCTGAGCCATTTTAGTACCATTTCCAAACTCGCTCTTGATTTCGCCGGCCACCGCACTTACCGTACTTCCGCCATAAATGGTGGGAACGATAAAGGTCAGGCTCTCGCTGATGCCATAACTCCATCCGAATGCATAATCCTTATCGAGTCCGCCTTTAGTTAGATTGTTGCTATCTTTTCCGATGGTTACTTCGGAACGACCGCCCCGCATGGTTTCGCTGGCATAATCCTGCAGGGGATACCAGCTGATGGCATAGGAAGCGATGCCCAGTATCGCAGCCCCCAGTGCCACACCAAACCCCGTGAACACCGTTGCCAGTTGCTTCTCCTTAACAGATTTGATCAGATAGGCCACACTGATGCAGGCCATGATTATACCCGTATAATAAACCAGTTGGATATGCTGCGTACTTGTTTGCAATCCCAGGAACAAGGCCAGCAACCCTGCGCCCAGCCAGTATTTGCGCTGGAAAATCAGGAGCAGCGAACCAATCACCGCGGGCATGTAGGCGATGGCCCACATCTTGGTATTATGTCCCACCGCGATGATCACCGGGTCATAAGTGGCCCACGCAAAGGCGATAGCACCCAGAGCCGCAATCAGCGGACGGAGACGGAATACAATCCCCAGGAAATAAAAACTAAGACAGGCCAGAAAGAAAAAGCTGATGGGAACCGGCATCCAGAGCGTCAGCAGTTTCTGCAGGTAGATCGTCTGAATAACGGTGCCCTCAAAGGCAATGGCAAATGCCGGCATCCCGCCGAACATACTGTTGGTCCAGAGTGGGAAATACCCGAATTTCTCCTTGAATTCAAAGGACTGCTGCGCCATGCCCCTCCAGCCCAGGGTATCGTGCTGTTCCACCACCTTTCCCAGTAGTGCAGGCTGACAGTAAATGATGGAAATAATCAGGAACGCGAGGATGGCATATATATGCGGAGCGGCTTTTTTGAACCAGGATGAATTCATACGAGCTATTCAATTTTGAGCCGGCAAAATAAGACATATTTTCAGAACCCAAGCCGGGCTCCAACTGCCTTCAGATAGTTCATTGTGCCTTTGGAGAGGGGAGTCCGTTTCTCCGATCGGGGTATGCGGAAAATTTTCGGCCAGCTGCTGAAGAAGAAATGCAGATTGAAACCCGATTTTATCAGGTAGAATCCCGACCATAACAGCGCTGTACTGAGAAAATGAGGAATGGACAGGTATTTCCAGGCCACAATTGATTTGTTCACCCACATCATCGACAATTGGAGGG
>DATCJQ010000263.1:0-6037 GCA_036562745.1 Flavihumibacter sp. | reverse complement strand
GGCTATTGATGAGCACGAATTCGACGCGGTGGAGCCCTGCTTCCGGTTCCGCCAGTCGGACCGCATCAGCTGGATAAATATCGACGGATTACGCAAGGCCGATGTGGAAGCGATCTGCACCCATTTCGAAATTCACCCGCTCTTAATTGAAGATATTCTCAGCATACAGCAGCGGCCCAAAATGGATGAGGTTGAAAACGTTTTGTTCTGCCTGCTCAACATGCTTTATTTCAATGAGGTCAAAGGCACCGTGGAACAGGAACAGATCAGCATCGTACTTGGAAAAGATTATGTAATCAGTTTCCAGGAAGATGCCTCGCGCGATGTATTCAACCCCCTCCGCGAAAAACTGCGCATGGCTAACTCAAAAATCCGGCAACGTTCGGCTGACTATCTCTGTTATGCCATGCTCGACATGATTGTGGACAACTATTTCACAGTGATGGAAAAACTGGGCGAACGCATCGAGGATCTGGAAGAGCAGGTGGTGGCCAATACCAATAACCGTGCAATGGCGCGGATCAGTTCACTTCGAAAAGAATTAATCGTACTGAAAAGAAATATCGCCCCGGTACGCGATCTGGTGAACGGCATTATCCGAAGCGAAAGCGAATTGCTGGATGACCGCACCACCAAATATTTCAAGGATGTGTACGACCATATCATGCAGGCCTATGATCTCTGCGAAAACTACCGCGATGTAATGGTAAACATGCAGGACCTCTATATCAACAACGTGAACCTCCGCATGAACGAAGTGATGAAAGTGATGGCCATTGTTACCTGTTTACTGGCTCCCGCTACGGTTATCGGCGGCATATTCGGAATGAACTTTGACCGCATACCTTATCTGCACGATAAAAATGGATTTTATATCGCAGTGGGGATGATGCTGATCATCCCTGTTTATATGCTCTGGGTATTCAGGAAACGCGGATGGTTCTAAGCTGCAAATGCTTAACCATTCAGAAAAGTCTGCCAGTCTTCCAGCATTTTTCCTTTCAGAACACGGGGAAATTTGTGTTGTCCGCCTACCTTCCCTTTGGAGGCCAGGAAAGCCATGAAACGGTCTTCGGGCAGCACATCGAGGAACACTTCTTTCAGGGCACTCTTTCTTTCAACGGCGTAATCGTCGTTCAGTTCCTTAAGATGATGATCGATCCGGTCGCGCAGAAGATTCGCATCAATCGGATCATCCGAAGCAACATACCAATGATGCGCGAAGAATGTGCCGTGCGGTACACCGGCCACCGTGAATTCCGGTATGGAAACATTCAGCTCCTCCGATGCCAGCTTCAGCGCCCGGTTCATATTGTCTACGCTCAGGTGCTCTCCTACCAGGCTCAAAAAATGTTTGGTGCGACCGGTGATTACAATCTCACAGCGTTCCTTATCCGTAAAACGGATGGTGTCACCAATCAGATAACGCCAGGCACCGGCGGCGGTACTCAGCAGGATGGCATAATCCTTACCC
This sequence comes from Flavihumibacter sp., assembly GCA_036562745.1. Taxonomy (GTDB): domain Bacteria; phylum Bacteroidota; class Bacteroidia; order Chitinophagales; family Chitinophagaceae; genus Flavihumibacter. Next base: position 4,563 of record DATCJQ010000263.1, on the reverse strand, counting down.
TCTTCCACCTCGTGAATCATCAGCGCTTTATGATTGGGCAGCAGATTTCCTTCATGGTCGAAATTCTGATCGTCGAAGGGCACGAACTCAAAAAAGATATGATCGTTAATGCTGAGTTTCATCCCCCTGGCAAATTGCCGGTCCTGATAGGCAATAAACCCTTCCGATGCGAGATAGGTTTCGATATATGTGAGGGGTTTGGCCAGTAATTTTTCAAATCCCTTTTTATATGGTTCGAAGGAAACTCCGCCGTGAACAAAGAAGGAAAGATTGGGCCAGATATCGTGAATGGTTTTGAGATGGTAGCGTTCAATAATCTTTTCCATGCACATCTGGATCCAGGCGGGTACGCCTACCACGAAGCTGATATCCCAGTTGGGGGCTTCCTCCACGATTTCTTCCAGCTTGTCGTTCCAGTCGGTCATCTTGGCGATTTTCTTGCCCGGCTTATAAAAAGGCGTAAACCAGAACGGCACTTTTTTAGCCGTGATACCGCTGAGATCACCCGCATAATAGCCCTGGCCTTTCTGCAGCTCGGTACTGCCCCCCAGCATGAGCCAGCCCTTGCGCAGGTTCCCAAAGGGGATATTATTATAATGACGCAGGGAAAACAACTGTTTGATCATGATGATCCGGTTGCCCGCAAGCAAATCTTCGGTAATGGGGATATACTTGCTGGCTGCCTCGGAGGTGCCGGAGGAAAGTGCATAGTACTTGATCTTTCCCGGCCAGCATACATCCTGCTTCCCTTCAAGGGTCTTATGCCACCATTGTTTGTAGATGGAATTGTAATCATGACTGGGCACGAGTTGCTGAAAGCGCTTACCCGGATGTTTGCTCAACAAGATTTCATCGAACCGGTAATGTTGTCCGAATTCGGTGAACCGGGCTTTTTTGAGCAGACGTGTCAGCACTTTGAGCTGCTGCCGTCTGGGTGAACTTTCGGGCAGGCGCAAAGCCTTCGCAATCGTCTTGGGTAAAGTAATTTCAATCAGGGCCATTCGTGTGTTACATGCTTGGGATGAACAGCAAAAGTACTTATTCCAATATAATTTCCCCCCTTTGATCCGGATGGTCGCTGCCTACTGCCGCAGCCGTACCAATCCAACGGAAACGGACCGGCGCCCGGGGCGGTTCTTTCCGGAATCTTTCAAACAGAAGGTCCGCCTTCAGCTGCCCGCCGAGGAGGAAAATGGTCGGCCGGTCGGATTGATAGGTGGCCAGATCAGCACATATCAGATAGGAATCCGCGGAGGCCGGATCCATTCCGTTCCGGTTCGCGCCCCTGGTTTTCGCAGGCTTGGTCCCCCGCAGTTTTTCCCGCATGGTTCGCAGACGGATCGCGATTTCTACCAGCATTTTACTGACCACACTGCTTTTTTTCCCGTATTTATTCCGGAACAGCAGCATGGCTTCATAAAAATGGCGGGCATTTTCGGCGCTGCGCACCGTGCTTTCACCCTTGAAATGCAGGATTCCGGGTTCTGGCAGATAATAATTCCTGTATCCCGCGCGGCTAAGTGAATAACTCAGGTCGATATCTTCCCCATACATGAAATACCGCTCGTCAAATCCCCCCACCCGTAGATAAGCCGCCCGCGGAATCAGCATAAATGCCCCCGCCAGCACTTCAATGGGGTGAATCTTGTCGGGCGAAAGATGGCCCAGATAATACCTTCCAATCCGGGGATGCGTCGGAAAAAGGCGGATCAGTCCGCTTAATTTGAAGAAAGCCGTGGCAAAATCAGGCAATCCCCTTTTCGATTCGGGGAGATAGCGGAACCGGCCGTCGAACATGCGCATGCCCACCGCACCGGCATCCGGGTGCGAGCGAATAAAGTCCAGGGCCGTCTCCAAACAGGTTTCCGGCAGAATGGTATCAGGATTCAGAATCAGCAGGTACTCGCCCCTGGCCATCGCTGCCCCCTGATTATTGGCCCGGGAAAAACCCGGATTCGATTCATTCCAAATAAACCGTACCCCGGGGAAGCGCAAGGGCAGGTAATCGCGACTGTTATCCGTCGAATGGTTATCCACCACGATAATTTCGCTGCTGATATTCTTTAATGCAGCCTGCAGGGAAGCCAGACACTGCTCCAGAAAATAACACACATTATAATTGACAATCACTACCGATAGCTGCATACACGAATTTATTGGTAATTTTTATATCGCTTTGGTACTTAGCTTTGTCCGATGCTATTGGAAACTCTTGTAAAAGCCACAAAGGCCGGTGCAGCTGAACTGCAGCGGTTTTTTAATCGTAAAGACCTCGCCATCTCCAATAAGGAGGGCGTTAATAATCTGGTAACCGAAGCGGACCATGCCGCTGAAAAAGCCATTATCGCCACTATCCGGGAACAATATCCCGATCATTTTATACTAAGTGAGGAAAGTGGTGAGCTGGTGACCGGTTCCACACATAAATGGATTATCGACCCCATCGACGGCACCGTCAATTTCGCCAACGGCATCCCGATTTGCTGCGTAAGTGTGGCCCTGGAAATTGAGGGTGAAATCATGATGGGTGCGGTGTACAACCCTATCATGAATGAATTTTTCCTGGCCGAAAAGGGTAAGGGAGCCACATTGAACGGAGCACCCATCCGCGTGAGCAATAAAGCCGATGTGCTGTCGAGCTGTCTGGTAACCGGCTTCCCCTATTCCATCGTGGATTCGCCCAACGGACCGCTGGAATGCTTCAACCGCTTTATTCGGATGGGCGTACCCGTTAGGCGACTGGGTTCCGCCGCCATCGACCTGTGTTGGGTGGCAGCCGGACGTTTCGACGGATTCTTTGAGCACAAACTCAATGCCTGGGACAGCGCAGCCGGTTTCCTGATGGTGGAAGAAGCAGGCGGTGTGGTGACCGATTTCACCGGTGCCCGCTATTCGCCTTACCAACCCTATATTGCTGCATCAAACGGAAAAATCCACGAGGATCTTCTCCTGTGGGTGAATGATCAAAAAAAATAAAACTATGGAACCAAGAACGGATATTTCCAGTTTGGGTGAGTTCGGACTGATCGATCACTTGACCAAGAATATAGAATTCAACAATGCCTCCTCCATACTCGGTGTGGGTGACGACGCGGCTGTTATTGATCATTTCGGAAAACAAACCGTGGTAACCACCGACATGCTGGTAGAGGGCATCCATTTTGATCTGATGTATACTCCGCTTAAGCACCTCGGTTATAAATCGGTGGTGGTAAACCTGAGCGACGTATATGCCATGAATGCCACGCCAACTCAAATTACGGTAAGCATTGCCGTTAGTAACCGCTTTAGCGTGGAGGCCCTCGAAGAATTTTATGAAGGAGTTTATGCAGCCTGCGAAGCCTATCAGGTAGATCTGGTGGGCGGCGACACCACGAGCTCACGTCATGGTTTTATAATCAGCGTCACCGCCATCGGCGAAGTGGCCCCCGATCATTTCGTGCAGCGATCCACCGCTAAGAAGGGAGACCTGCTTTGTGTAAGCGGATTTCTGGGCGGTGCCTTCCTCGGCTTAACCCTGCTCGAAAGGGAACGCAAAATCTATCTGGAAAATCCGCAGATCCAACCCGATCTGGAGGGCGAAGAATATATTGTGGGAAAAATCCTCAAGCCCGAAGCGAGAAAGGATATCATCCAGTTTTTTGCGGATAATGATTTGCGGCCCACTGCTATGATGGATGTGAGCGACGGACTGAGTTCCGAAATCCTGCATATCTGTAAGCAAAGCAGGCTGGGTTGTGTATTATATGAAGAGAAAATCCCGATTCATGAAGACAGTCGGCAGGCCGCCTTCAAATTCGGACTGGATCCCACCGCCTGCGCGCTGAGCGGAGGAGAGGATTATGAACTGGTCTTTACCATCGCCCAGGATGATTACGACAAACTGGTGCTGAATGAGCAGATCAGCGTGGTGGGATACATGACGGAACCGGAACAGGGCGCCCATATCATTACCAAGGGCGGCAACAAATTCAAAATCACTGCTCAGGGCTGGAACGCCTTCAAAGAGCAATAAACCGAATCAGGTCATTCTCTTTTCATGGTAGGTGCTTGCTTTCGAAATCTGCTGGTAATGCTGATGGCCACGGCCATGCTGGGTTCCTGCGCGATCAGTTCAAAGAATTGGTCGCCGGTGAAGCGCTATGATGTCACCAGCCTGCAGCGGGATTACAGCCTGTTCCGCCAGATTCTCGAGGAATCACATCCCAGCCTATATTGGTACACCCCGAAAGACAGCATGGATTATTATTTTGATTGGGGTTATCAACAGCTGACCGACTCACTTACCGAACCCGAATTCCGTGCCATCCTGAGTTATGTTACGGCCAAAATAAAATGCGGACATACCAGTACCCGTTATTCCAGAAGATACCTGCATTATCTCGATACGGCCCGATTGCCGGTCTTTCCCATTAACATAAAGGTGTTGGAGAACGATACGGTAGTGTTGAATAATACCCTGCAGGTGGGTGATGTGAAAATTCCGCGGGGTACCCTGCTTACCACTATCAACGGGGCTCCCATCCAACAGGTGGTGGACAGCCTGATGAGACATATTCCGCA